>JARIHJ010000044.1 GCA_029288335.1 Candidatus Saccharimonadota bacterium | reverse complement strand
TCTTAAATATTTGCTTGATGCCTAGGCGTTCGAATGGTGCTAGTTCACCTCTGGTCTGATCGATTTTGTTTAAGACTAGAAAAACTGGCTTTTTCGATTTTAGCGCTAACTTGGCGACGCGTCTATCTTCCTCGCTAATCGCGGCGCCGGCTTCGACGACGACCCAAATTACATCGGCGGTAGCGGTGGCCTCCGATATCTGCTCCTGGATGGTTAATTCAAAATCGTCCTCCGGCGTTTTCATGCCCGCCGTGTCCACGATCCAGAACTGTTTGCCGTCAGATTCTGCCTTAGCCGAGATGCTATCGCGCGTAGTGCCAGCCTCGCGCGCCACAATTGCTTCGCGCCGTTCTAGCACAGCATTAAACAGGCTGGACTTACCAACATTAGCCCGCCCGACAATCGCCACAATCGGTAGCTTCTTACTCATTACCTCTATTATAACAGAGGTGGGTAAGATTGACGAACTTGCGCGTAATATTTATAATAGCCGACACTGTTTTGTTAAAAAGGAAAAATTATGGCCGCACCAAGCGAAGCTTTTGAGCAATATGCCTACCGAGTTAATAGCGAGTATGCGGATTTGGTTGCCGCCAACGTGAGCACCGCGGAGTCACATGAAAATCTGGTGGGGCGATACCTTATTAGCGAATCCCCTGCATTTGACAGTTGCCAGGCTCCGTACGGCGCATTGCTGGAAACGGCCTCAGTGATAGCTTTTCAGCAGCTTCGGCTGCGTGTACCAGTAGGCAGGATTAATAAGCTGGAGTTGATAAGTATCTTTCAAGCTCCGACCGATACTACTTTGCTGCTGGCTAGCGCGCCCGAGGACAATCTGAGATTCGCGGCAGTTACTATGGGCCAGGAATTCTTTAATCCTTTTATGGATAGCGAAGAACGTCTAATTGCTTTTGACTCGTTCGTGCGGGCGGTTGGAGCGCTGGCGGATTCTGGCACCCTTACGCCCATATCGTTGCTTGATATGCAGCCTATGTATGAGCTAGGGTTTGACCTTGATCAGTTATAGCCTGATCTTGCCTATTGGTAGGCCATCTAATTTATAATTTCCGAAGCTAGCGCGGTGGAGGTTGGTGACGGTGTAGTCTAGGGCGGCGAAAGTACGGCGGATTTGGCGGTTTTTGCCTTGGTGCATTTTGACCGTCCAACTTTTACTGACGCCCTTTAATTCTAGCTCGCTTATGTAATCCTCAACTTTAATTCCTTGCTCGATTTTTGCTCGGTCACTCGTGGTTAGTGGCTTATCCAGCTCGATTTCGTAGACTTTCGTTTTTTCGAAGCTGGGATGGGTCAATTCTTGCGCGAGCATGCCGTCGTTGGTTAGTAGCAATAATCCGCTACTGTCCTTGTCTAATCGGCCGATTGGTTTGAGGTTTTGATATTCAGGCGGCAATAAATCGTAAATGGTTTTCGCGCCCTGCCCGTTTCTAGAGCAGACATAGCCAATAGGCTTGTTCAACATAATGGTGATTTCCTCGGCTAGAACTAGCGTTTTTCCGTCAAGTTTAATAACATCGTCCGTACTAACTCGCTGGCCGATGCTAGCGGTTTTGCCATTGACGCTAACGCGGCCGCTAGAGATCGCTTGGTCACTAGCGCGCCGCGATAAGCCGCCAGCCTGGGCCACAAACTGATTTATCCGCATAACTTCTATTATAATAATAGCGATGAGTGAAATCCGCACCAGGTTTGCGCCGAGCCCGACTGGCTACCTGCATGTTGGCGGGGTGCGGACGGCCCTGTTCGCTTGGCTAGTCGCCCGGCAAGCTGGCGGTAAGTTTATCTTACGGATCGAGGATACTGACCGAGCGCGTTTAGTCGAAGGCGCGCCCAAGCACATTCAGGAAAGTTTGAACTGGTTGGGCTTGAGTCCTGACGAGGGGCCATTTTTTCAGAGCAAGAGACTCGATATTTATAAAAAATGGGCCGATAAGCTGGTGGCTAGCGGCCGTGCCTACGCCGATCCATTCTCACCTGCCGAAGTGCAGACCTTTCGCGAATTGGCGGCCGGTGGCAAGCAGCCGTTTCGCTTTCGCGATTTTCGCCCCAAGGACCCGCCCGAATGGGATGGCAAAATGCCTCTGCGCTTTAAGAGTGAGCCGAAAGATTATAGCTGGCATGACGAAGTTATGGGCAATTTGAGCGCTGGTGCGGACGCGATCGATGATTTCATTTTGATGAAGTCTGATGGCTACCCAACATATAACTTTGCGCACATTGTCGACGATGCCGAAATGGCAATAAGCCACGTCATCCGCGGCCAGGAGTTTGTCGCCAGTATGCCGAATTACCTGAACCTCTATGAAGCTCTGGGGTTAGCTCCGCCGAAATTCGCGACTGTGCCACACATTATGGCGCCGAGCGGCAATAAGAAATTAAGCAAGCGCGACGGTGCCAAAGACATTCTGGACTATAGCAATGAAGGCTATTTGCCAGAGGCGCTGGTTAGTTTTTTGAGCACGCTAGGCTGGAATGATGGGACAGATCAGGAAATTTTTACCTGCGAAGAATTAATTAAAAAATTCGCCTTGAGCCGAGTGCAAAAATCGGGTGCCAGGTTTGATGAGCAGCGGCTACTCTGGACGAGCGGCTATTTCATTCGTGAAACACCGCTAGAAAAATTATTCGAACTGGCGAAAGGTTTCTGGCCGCCAGAAGCGGCTAAAGCTAGCGATGATTATAAAAAGCAGGTCCTGGCTCTAGTCCAGGAACGGCTGAAATTCCTGGCTGAATTGCCGAGCCTCACTAACTTCTTCTTTAAGGATTTACCTTTTGATAAAAGCTTAATCACTGACAACAAACAGCTTAAAAAATTTGATAAAAACGAGCTGGTGGTTTTGCTAGAAGTTGCGAAAGTCAGGCTAGAAGCTAGTGATTTCACAGTTAATGACTTAATCAAAAAACTTAATGCCCTGCTAGAAGAAACCAAGCAGAAGCCAGCAGTGTTATTTAGCTTAATTAGAATCGCGACCACCAACGCGCCGGCCAGTCCTGCCCTGGCTAGCACACTGGCGGTGCTGGGTAAAGAGCGCTCGCTAAAACGCATCGACAACTTCCTGAAAAATTTTAGCGACTAGTGGCAGGTTTTGTTATAATAAGCTAGTGCTAATCGATGACTTTCAGCCATCGCGAGATAAACATCATCCCGCCAAAAAGCCAAAAATCGTCCAGCCACTGGAGCGGCTGGATGGTCCGTCAATTCACGAGTTAGCGGCTCGTGAGGGCCACGACCTGAACTCTAACGAAGCCGCTGGGCCGGAAGCTAGTGCAGCTAGTGCGTTTGTCGGCGATCACACGAAGAGCGCTAGCGCCCGGGTTAGCCGGGCGCAGGATTTTGTTCGAGACGCTAGCGAAGAGCCAATTGGGCTCGATAATTCTGGCTCCAAAAAAGAAGAGCGTGGTTGGCGGCAAAAATTTACCAAGCGTCTGAGTAAGAAGCAATGGCTGACGATTGCCGGCATACTAGTGTTAATTGTCATAGCTGGCGGCGCGGCGTTTGCGCTCCACTGGCCGAGCAAGCCCAGTCCTCTTCAAGTTAATGCTGCGCCAATTAAGCCCAAGCCAAAACCGATTTATTCACCGCTATCTGGTTTGCCGGTCACAGCCGAGCAAGCCCAATTGCCTGTGACGGGCGTGATGATTGAAAACAGCTTGCCAGCGCGGCCCCAATCAGGCTTGTCTCAGGCTGGTGTGGTCTATGAGGCCATCGCCGAGGCTGGTATTACCCGATTCCTAGCACTATTTCAAGACAATGAGCCTAGCAGTATTGGCCCGATCAGGAGCGCGCGGCCATATTTTGTCAGTTGGGATGATGGTTACGATGCCCCCTACGCTCACGTCGGTGGAAGCCCGGACGGGCTCGCCGATATACAAGCCTGGGGAGTCAAGGATATGAACCAGTTCTACGCCGGCAGTTATTATCACCGGATTAGCAGCCGCTACGCACCCCATAATGTTTATACGTCAATGGCCGATCTGCAAGCGCTCGAAAAGTCTCGTGGTTGGGGCGGTCCATCGAATTTCGTAGGTTTTGCTAGAAAGGACGCTAGCCCTGCCAAGACCCCTACTGTTACAACGATCAATATGAATCCGTCGAGCCCTGACTATGCCGTTTCCTACGCCTATAACGCTAAGAATAACAACTACGAACGATCCGAGGGTGGCACACCGCACATCGATGCGCTGACTAATCAACAAATCGCGCCGACCGTCGTGGTAGCATTGATTATTCCCTATTCGCTTGGCTCGCTTGACTCCAGTGGCGCCTATTATTCGGTTTACAATAACGTTGGCAGCGGCCCGGCGTATGTCTTTCAGGACGGTGGCGTGACTAAATGTACGTGGTCGAAGGCCAGTAACTCGGCACCGCTAAAATTATTGGACATCAATGGTGCCGATGTTAAACTCAATCGCGGACAGACTTGGCTAACGGCGTTGGGGTTAGATAGTCAGCTGAGTTACCAATAAATGACTAGAGAGATGAGTGGTGGGAAGCAAACTGGAGTTGTACGTTAGCAATGGATGATTTTCAGAAGCTTTCGCGTCGCGCCTGGTTCTACCTATTTCTGATATTTATGGTTGAGAACGCCGTGCTGGCTGCTGGCTGGCTGGCGATTAGTCGGTATGTCCCCAGGGCTTGGCAGTTGGTGACCTTGCTTGGTGCCGAGATAATCCTCATCGTTATCAGCTTGGTTATTTCGCGGCTGACTGTTAGCTGGCTGCTGTCGCCTTTAAAGATGCTATGGCAAGCTGTACTCTTCCTGTCACCAAATGGCCCGGCCGGTACGACCGACGCGGATAAATTACGCTTTGGTCGAGAGTTAGTGGTTAATGTCACCAATCAAATCTATCAACTAGCTTCGGTTGCTAAATCCAGCCCAAAAGCTAACCACGCCAAACTCGACTTTATTATCAATAATTTGCCATTGCCCCTGCTCGTCATAGATGAGGCCGATAATCTGAAGTTTGTCAACGCTGCGGCTGGTCAATACCTCGACAAGAACCCGACTGAGATGCTCGGCGGCAACCTATATGATGCGCTCGATATGTCGTTCGCCAATGCTGATACGTTTGAAACCTGGTTGAAGCAAGTCCGTTCCGGTGCGGCTGTCGCTACCAAAAAATGGAACCGCGTCAAGCTGAGTCTGAACGAAGGCAAAGCCAAGCACCAGTTCGATCTAGTTACTTACTACAACAAATCTAACCCCCAGCATTTTGAGACGATCTTGGTGCTGGTCGATCAGACCGAGCGCTACTCCAGCGAAGACGACCAAGCCAGTTTCGTGGCTTTAGCTGTCCACGAGTTGCGTAACCCGCTAACAATGCTGCGCGGCTATATCGAAGTTCTGGAAGAAGAGGTCGATGACAAAACCAATCTTGAGCTTACGACTGATTTGCAGAAAATGCGCGCCAGCGCCAAGCTTTTGACCGAATACACCAATAATATTCTGAATGTCTCACGTGTCGATAGCGACCAGCTGAGCCTGCATCTGAGATCCGAAGATTGGGCCGAGCTAGTTAAGTCTGTCGTCGAGTCGATGCGCTTGCGTGCCAGAGTGCACGGGTTAGAGATCAAGCTGGAGCTGGCTGATAAGTTGCCACCAGCTGGCGTCGATCGTGTTAGCGCTAGCGAAATCATTACTAACCTTATCGATAATGCCATTAAATACAGCGGCCAAAAACATCCGATTGTGGTCAGTGCTAGGCTCAACCAGGCTGGCGAGATCGAAACTACAGTTCAGGATTTTGGTGTGGTCATCGATCCGGCGGTGATTGGCAATTTGTTTCAACGCTTCTATCGTAACCACCAGTCTCGGTCGCAGGTCACCGGCACTGGGTTGGGGTTATACTTATGCAAAGCTCTGGTTGAAGCTCACGGTGGCAATATCTGGATCAGCTCCTCTGCCGAAAAAGGCACGATAGCTGGGTTCACCGTTCAACCGTATTCTAAATTGGCCGAAGCCCAAAAGGCTGGTGGTGCTGACGACATTGTGCGCGTACCTCACGGTTGGATTAAAAACCATTCACTGTACAGGCGATGAGCGAAGCGACCTCCTTAACAATGGTAGAATGGTGAATATGGACGAAAATAAATCAGATCACCGCAAAGTTTTAGTTATCGAAAACGAGCAATTTATTAGTGACCTCTATGCCCGGGCGCTGTCGAAGCGTGGCTACGACGTCGACATCGAGGCTGATGGCGAGATGGGGCTAAAAACCGCCCAGACAGATAAGTATGACATTATCTTGCTCGATCTGATGATGCCGAATATGACAGGTGTGGACATTATGAGGGATCTGCGCGATCCGGCTAAAACGCCGCACTTAAAAGCAAAAGTAATTATTACTACCAACCTAGAAGAACGCGAAGAAATCCGTGAACAGCTGGAGCGGCAGGCTGATGGCTATGTCATCAAGGCCGAGATGACGCCAAATGAGCTGGCTGATTTCCTTGACTCAGTTGGTTAGCTGAAGCCGCTACTATCGAAAGGCTAGGATGAGGTGGCTAGTTCAATGAGCTGCTGGCGGCTTAAAGAGGAGTTGCCTTTAACCAAATGCAAAATGCCACCGTTGAGCCAAGCTGCACTGGCTTGATTGCCGCTAGTGTTGATATAGACCGTCTGACCTTCGGCGTTAACCGTCTGGTAGCCGCCATTATTACTCACTAAGCTGGCTAGAGTTGAGTTGGTGGCGTAGCCGCTGGCTCTTTGTATGAGCTGGAAATAGTGGCCATCCTGGCCCGATTGGTACTTAATGGCAACCAGACCTGGCTCGTAGTGGAACTGGGCTGCGCCGTAGCCACTCGGCACCTGCCCCGGCAACGTGGCGTGGATACCGGCTTTGGCGTCAGCGAGTTGCAGTTCGATATTCGTCTTATTCTGCCAAACTATGAAGCCAGCAACTAGCAGTATGGCTAGTCCTACCGCGGCGAAGCCGGCGGCGCGCTTGTGGCCGGGCCCCAGCCGTGCTAGCAAGCCTTGCTTCGTCTTCGGGCTCTCCAAATAGCGATGATGAGTAACTTCCTCGTGCCGCTCAAGTAGTTCAGTAAATTGACTTTTTGCCGGTGCGCTAGCAATGCTGGCCGGCGCCGCCGCTAGTGCTAGAGATTGGCGTCTCAGTGGCGGCGCTATGTCGAAAGTTGTGCCGGTCTTAGGGTGAGCTGCGTGTAGCTTGGCTCTGGTAGCACTAGGGCTAGCTAATTGTTGGCCAAAGTGCCTAATATTAGTACTTTTGGCGGCTTGCCGAGCACGCTCGGTCCGACCGGGTGCTATGCTAGCGGTCGATTTTTTGATTAAGCTAGCTTCAGTTTTTTTGCTCAAATGGGCTTCGGCTGGGCTGGTAGTTTTGATGGCTGGCTTTTGATGCGTGACTGGCTTTTTGACAGAGTTACGCCTTAGCGTCTTGCTTTTCTCAGCACTGTGGGGTGTCAGGTGGCTAGCTATGTGGTGGGCTTGGCGCGGCTTAGCTACCGGCTCGGCGACAGCCTCCTTTAGCTCGGCTGGTTCAGGCGTTGCTAGGTTATTAGCATCAACTGGCAGACCACTAATCGGATCGTAGCGTCTACCGTTAATTTCAATATAACTTTGGCTCATACTAGTTTAGGTTTTCCCCGCTAACACAAGCTTAATACTAACTTGCGGCGAGTTCAAGAGCTAACCCGGCTTAAAGTTAGGCTATACTAATTTTCGTGGACTACCTAAATCCAAAAAAACGCAAGCGCCACCTGATACGCGTTTTCGCCGGCTACGGGCTGATTACGATTGGCGTGGTGCTGGCGGTAGTCATTTTGTTCTATCTGGTAATCGGCTTTAGCTATAAAAATGGCGTCGTGATTCGTAATGGAATGATATTTGTGTCGAGCTCGCCGTCAAACGCCAATATCACTCTCAATGGCCAGTCTGTCGGTACGACCAACAAGCGCTTTATTGTTGAGGCTGGCAAGTACGAAATTAGCCTAAGCCGGACTGGCTATCGCCCGTGGCAGCGGACGATTATTCTGCAAGGTGGCCGGGTTCAGCACTATGATTATCCCCTGTTGATTCCGGATAATTTGACTAGTTCGTCGGTGCTCGATCTCAGCGGCCAGCCTAGCCTAGTAACCGAGAGCCCGAACCAGCAGCTAATATTGATCAGCTCGGCGGTCAATCCCCTGGATTTCAAACTAATGAATATTTCGAGTCCCCAGCAGCCGGTGACGACTGATTTGGTCCTACCGAGTAATGTGATAACGAAAGCGACGTCTAGCGAAAGCTGGCAGCTAGTCGAATGGAGTAGCGACAACCAACACGTCTTGCTGCGGCATAACTTCGACGGTAAGTATGAATACGTCGTCCTGGATACCAACGATCCTACTAAATCGGTCAATTTGGAGGCGGCGTTTGGCCAGTCGATTGACGATGCGGCGCTGTTCAATCAGCAGTACGATCAGTATTGGTTCTATGATTCGGCCAAGCAGCAACTATCGCTTGCTAACTTAAGCGGCCCCACTGCACAACCCTATCTCTCGAAAGTTCTGGCCTATAAAAGCTACGCCGACAACATCGTACTCTACGTCACGATTGGCCCGGGCAGTAAGCCGGAAGCAGTCTGGTACCAGGGCGGTCAGAAATATGTCATCGCAACCGGCTTGCCGAGTGCTCAGCAACCATCAGACTACCTGCTGGATTTGTCGCAGTTCAACGGAGATTGGTATGTCGCTGTCGGAGTGGATACGGGTAATGATGTGACTGTTTATAAGGATCCTCTGACGTTCATTGGCAATTATCCAAATAAGCCCGTTCCAGCTTACTACATTATGAAAATAGCGCATCCAAATTATCTGAAATTTTCAGCTAATGCTCAGTTTATTTTGGCCGAGAACGGGCTGGCGGTGTCGGTGTTTAATGCCCGCTACCATACCGGCTATAACTACGAGCTTGACGGTCTGGATTCGCCACAGGCCCACGTGATCTGGATGGACGGCTATCACCTTCTATATGTTTACCGAGGTCAGCTGCAGGTAATTGATTTTAATGATATTAATAAGCAGACGCTAGTCGGGGCGAGCAGCAGCTATTTGCCATTCATCGATGCTAACGAAGAGTTTTTGTTTACCCTCTCAGAGACTACTCAGCCTGATGGCAGCCCGGGTACTACTATGTACGAGACGCCGCTACGCTTACCCGCGGATATTTAATACTAAGATTTAGTTCTAAGGGAAAAAGAGCAGCCGGAGCAAAAATCGCACTTTTTGCGCCGCGCGATGAGAAAAAACCGTAGGTTTTGTCTCATTACAACTAAAATGGCCAGAGGCGGCTAAGCAGCGATGGCCCGTTGCCGGCGATTTGCTTCGGCTGTGCCGGCGGGTTTTGGCTGGTGGTGGCGCTGGTGTTGTCACTCGGCGCTGGGCTGATTTGCTCGCCCCAGACGACCAGCCGGTTAATCGAAGTGCCCGGCGGATCGCAAGTGATGAGCGTGGCTGTTGCGGTCTTACCCGGTACGTTATCAAGCACGCCGACGTCGTTTGGGCTGACGATTTGCTTATCGTAGACCTTGTAGACGTAAACTTTCTGATTGTAAGTAATGTAGAAAATGTCGCCCGGTACGAGCTTGTGCAGCAGCACGAAGGCGAATTTGTAATTGCCTGGGCTGAAAATATTGTTAGAACTGTGGCCAAAATAAGCGGTATTTCCCTGCTGACCGGGCAGTACTGTGGTCGGGTAATGGACGACGCCGTTTTCTAGCGCGTTCTCGATATCGCTCTCGTTGGTTGAGGTAACGCTAAAGACCAGCGGGATTTCGACATTGATTTTCGGAATGATAATCTCCGGCTGTTTGGTGGGGCTAATGGCGGACGGGTCGATGATAATTGGTGTGGCGCTAGCGCTGCCCGGCTGAATGAATGGCGCAATGAAGTTTTCGTTAAAGAAACTGAACATAAAAATTATTAGGACGACGAAGCCAGTGGCTAGGCCAAACGCGATCGATTGCAGGTTGTGTTTGGCGCGCAAATTTCGGCGCTCGAATTCGGCGCGGGCGGCGGCGCGCTGTTTTATGAGTTGTTTGGTGGCAGCCAGTTTTTTAGCTGGAAGCTTGTGGGTCTTTGGTAAGCGGCGGCGCTTAGCAATTGGCTTTGGCTTTTCTGGCGGCAGATGCTCACTAACAACAGCTTTGACCTCCTCACCTTCTGGGCTTGTCTCACTAGCAGCTGACTCGCTAGCGTTCCGCGCGCCAGGAGCCCTTTCCGCGGTGCCACTCACGCGGGGCTTTGCAGAGAATAAGCTAGAGCTAGTAGCGCTGGCTTGGGCTTGGTAGAATTCCTGCCAAACCGCACGCTTTTCATCGTCCGGTAAGCCGACGTAATAGTTGTGCCAATCGGTCTGAATCTGTGCTAGCGATTTGTCGGAACTTTGCAGTTCCAGCATAAATTTCTGGTGTTTGGATAATTCACCTACTGGCTCGGCCTCAGCTTCGGCCAGTTCTTGGTTGGCGTTAGGCTCTTCCCCATAAATCCGCTTGAGTTTAGCGCGGATCAGCTCGACGGCGGGCTGCTCGTCGCTTTGGTTGTTAGGAGGTAATAAGGAATTATCATTGGCCATACTAAACTATCCGCCGGCATTAAGCACTAGCCAGCTCGGCTTAATTATAGTACAATTTACCCCTGTCAGCCAGTGACGTTAGACCAGCCATAGGCTGGACGAAGCCGCAGTGGTGGAATTGGTAGACACGCTGGACTCAAAATCCTGTGGGAGCAATCCCGTGACGGTTCAAGTCCGTCCTGCGGCACCAGTTTAAAGTGTAAGTTCTAGCTATGAACGAATTCAAGCCAATAACGGTTCTCGATCAGCTAACAATTTACCAATACGCCTCCAAGCTGTGCGCAGGGCCTGGCTTGAGCTACCACTGAAGTGCGTTAGCGCCCTACCATAGGCTTCCATCTGACCCGTATTGTCAATATCTAGATCTCGGTCCGCATAAATGACTGGCACCGTAGCATCGTAATGGCCAGAAGCACCCTCAAAATGCGACTTCACCTGCAGAGGCGATATGTCCGTCCAGTCTAAATCCGTGCCTTCGTGAGCAGTCAAGTTTATATCGGCGGCTCTAATCGTCTGAATTGCCGAGATGGTGTTTGTGTGGTCTATACGGCTACCAATTCGGGGCCGATCTTGTCTATCCGTAGCCGGTGCGGCAATATGTGTACGGTGGTTATTGAAGTGGGCCAACAAAGTTGCCGTAACGGCAGCTTCGGCTAATTCGCCATACATTCCAACTCGTACTTGTTTAGAAGCCTTTGGCAAAACTTCTGCACCACAGACTATTAATTGACCTAAATCTCTGACGGCGCCGATTTGCTGCAAGCGGCTTTGGCGTTCACTTTCATCTAGACGCGCATATAAGAGCCTAGTTACTATCATAAATCTATTAGCACGCAGTTCTTCGGCTGCCGATCTAGCACTAATCTGATGAATAGACTTTATGGCTTTTAAATAGCTACTAGCAGCTTCACCAGGCGCTTCAACTTGCTGAGCTTGGCCTAGCTCATAACGTGTCATTGCCTTTAACCAATGTTTATCATTTTCGCTAACAACAGAACCTGCTATTGCTATGTGCGCCAAATCAGCAAACCGCTGCAATCGCTCTACTGCCACCAACTGCGGCGGCTCAGTTCCAGCGCGTAAATACATATCTCGAACTTCACCAAGCAGTGGAATACGGTTCCCGGTGTCCTGGCGCTGTTTAGCGTATTTGTGTCCACGATAAGACATAATTGATTATAAAAATAAACTATTTATTGTTATTTTACAAAAGTGTGTAGCTGGCACAGGTTAAGGCTTCGAAGGTTCTCTCAGGGTTTTGTAGTACCCAGACGGCGGCGCTGGCGGCTAGTTTGGTAATGCTAACCTTGGGGTTAGTTGCGGTGGTGCTGACTTGACCGTTGGAAGCAACCAGGACTTGGCCGTTAATAGCGATAATGATATTAGCTCTGGTTTTGCTGTTCAGTTCGTGTAGTTTTTCGACAAACTGGAGAAGTTCTAACCGGCTAGTAATGGCGACACCGCTCGCGGCCGCTAATTTTTGTAATTGGCTGAAATTCGGTACCAGAGTGGTGTTATTTCTAGCTAGTAATGGGCTAGAATTTGCTAGAAAAAAATCAATGGAATCGCCGGTTAGTGTTAGCTGTCCTGCATATTTATTACTGAATTGTTCTAGCATAATCTGCGTCTCAGAATTTTTGCCTAGGTCACCGGCCAGCATCATACCATCAGCCCAGGCACTGGCATCAATTAGCGCGGCCAGTGCATTGCTAGCGAAACTGCCACTGGCATTAGCGGTGGCAAATTCGGCCTCCGGAAAAACATTCACGACGGTTTTTTGGAGGCTAGCCGGCAGTAAAACCCTAGCCATGCCAATACCGGCAGTTAATGCGCTAGCATAGGCTTCAGCGACACTAGCAAAACCGCTAGCGCTGCCGCCGATAATTAATAACTTGCCCGCATGCTGCTTATTCTCCGGTCGGCTCCAGATCAGTTCCGGAAATAATGGCTCGCTACCCTGCTTTTGCCAATAATCCATTGCCATATTTATGTGAGCATTATACTATTTGCTTAGTTATGTTTGGGCTTAAATCTAATGTGATTGATGCCGCTAAAAAAGTAACTGACTGGTTATCGGCTGAAGACTATCGTACCTCAGACCTTACCGACGAACTGTGGCTTTTCGGGCCCGAGCGGTTGGCGGCAATTATTGAAGATGAAGTGCCGGAGTTGTGGCATCAATATCAAGCTATGCGTCGGACAGAAGAACTTCGCTCAGCGAGCAGCCATATTCTAAGAGCTTGCGATGCTGCCCGAATGGCAGTGGTTTTCACGGAAATGGAGCGCGGGACTCCAGCTAAAGCTGCCAGCAATTCGACATTGGGGGTACTCCAGTCGGTTAGAAAGGACCGAGTGCCAGCCCTGCAAATCAGACAGGTTGTAAGCGAACTAGATAAGCCATTCGAAGATGCTATCGGTGGGCTTGATTACAGTTACGAAAACCGGCGGCGTTCAGTGATGCCGGTGTATGTGAAATTGTTCGAGCTGGCTTCGGTGCACCTTTTTGATAGCGATCGGCGCGGTCAAGGTATGTTTTTGCCAGATAATCGTCGCCCTAACGACGAGCAGTTGCTGTTCGCCGGCCCCCACTTTTAGCAGATCTTACAACTTCAGTTGATAACCGCTAACGGTTGGCGCTAGCTCGTAGACCATATTTTTGCGCTCGATGACGACTGGCCAACCACTAGCCGCCGCTTTTTGGAACAGTAATTTATTCGGATTGAATGCAATTGGTTGCTTGACAGCTGTTAGCATCGAAATGTCACCGTCGCTGTCGCCTACGGCAATACTACTTTCGTAACTAGCGTTATACTTTTCTGCTAATTTTTTAAGTGCCAGTGGCTTTTTATTACTAAACAGCACGTCCTTTTTGCCGGTGAAGCGGCCATTTTTTAATTCGTATTTGCTAGCCGCCCAGTCATCGAATCCATAATAATCGGCTAGCAGCTCGACAATTTCTGCTTGCGAGGCACTAATGGCGAACAACAAGTAACTTTTGGCTTTGAGTTCTCGGATTAAATTACGGGTATAGGTGTAAGTTTGGCCCTTGTACTCGTCGAAAACTTGGCGGACAGCTGCCAGGTAATCATCGTAGCTGATATTAACTAGCGCTTCGTCGTAAGTTTTTATTAAGGCCCACTCGTAATCTTTGAACGATGTGTCGCTAGTCCGGTTTTTCCAAACCATTCGGGCTGCCCGGGCGCTAGCAAATTTTTCTGGGTCAATCTTTTCGGCTTTGGCTAGTTTGTCAACGATGGCGTGGTACAGCTGCCATCTTATCAATGTCCCATCGATGTCAAATACGGCGAATGGCCTACTTTTCATTACGTGGCAGTTTCTAAATTGCGCAGCAGAACATCGTAGCCGTGGGTCCTGTCTCTTATACACATCTCCGAGCCCAC
>JARIHJ010000038.1 GCA_029288335.1 Candidatus Saccharimonadota bacterium | reverse complement strand
GGCCTACCGAAGCTGCTAAAAAAGTTATGTCTGCCACAACCGATTCGCTGGCTACCGTCAATTACGATTACGAAAAGCAGCCGGGCGTTAGCAACCTTTTAGAGATTTATAAGTTACTGGGTGGCGATCCGGATGAATTTATCGGTCAAACGCAATACGGCCCACTGAAACAGGCTGTCGCCGGTAAAGTGGAAGCGTTCTTGGCTGATTTCCAGGCTAAATTAGGCGAAGTTGATGAGGCGAAGCTATTAGCTAAGCTGGAAGCTAGCGAAGCCAAAATGAATGAAGTTGCCAACCAAACCCTGCTAAAAGTCCAAAAAACCGTCGGCCTTCGGTAACCTTATGCCCAAACAGTACATTGTGAGGCTGATTAGCTCAGAAGATCATGATATGCCCAAGCAAGAGCTGATAAAACAAATCCGAGAAACAGGTCGTGATAGATACGATGTAAACCGAAAACCAATCTTCGATGATTTTTACGGCAAGTATAAGGTAGACTTCTTCGGGACCTTGGTTGAGGCTACCGATCTAAATAAATCAATATCAAAGATGAAAAATGAATTTGCCGAGAAGACGCACGGCGATCGAGACCGAAAAATTACGCCGGACATCGCCCTGATATATAAAGCTGACCGATGTAGAATGGTTCAGCGCGTTTATGAAGATCAACTAGCGAGCGACTGCTTCCAATTCTTAGGAAATCCGAAAGAAGCTCTTGAGGAAGTGCGGGAAATATGAAAAGTATAGAAGCCAATCAGACCAAACGGTTGGATCAAAAGGTAGTTGAGCTAGTACCGGAGCTTAGCCGGGCTAGCGCCGCCAAACTAATCCACGCCGGTAAAGTGAAAGTTAATTGCAAACTAGCAACCAAAGCGAGCCAGACGGTGTCCGCTAGTGACAAAGTTGTCACCAATTACGAGCCGGTTAGTGCCCCAACAATTGACTTGCCGATAATTTATGAGGACGAAAATTGCGTTGTCATTAATAAGCCGGCTGGCGTGTTGACTCATTCTAAGGGCGCATTTAACCCAGAATCGACTGTCGCCAGCTGGCTAGCAACGAAATTAACAGATATCAGTGGCGAGCGCGCCGGTATCGTGCACAGGTTGGACCGGGCAACCTCTGGTGTGATGATTTGTGCCAAAAATGCTGCCGCCCACAAGTTTTTACAGAGGCAATTTGCTAACCGAAAAGTGAAGAAAACTTACCTGGCTGTGGTTGGCGGCGAGCCAGAACCGGCTGAAGCTATCATCGATATGCCGATCGAGCGAAATCCTAAAGCCCCAGCGACTTTTCGAGCCGGCGCTAGCGGCAAACCAGCCCAAACTCATTACAAAATCATCAAAACTAGCGGCAAATACAGCTTGCTGGAGCTAAAACCAACTACGGGTCGCACGCACCAATTGAGAGTGCACTTGAAGCAAATCGGCCATCCGATTTTAGGTGACACATTATACGAAGGCGAACCGGCTAGCCGGCTAATGTTGCATGCTAGCGAGCTGGAAATAACCCTACCTGGTGGCGAAAGAAAAACATTTAAGAGCCAAACCCCGCTTGATTTAGTAAGCTGGTATAAGTGAAAGAATTATTAATTGACGAGAAAACCAAGCGGGAGCTAGACAACTTTCTAGCCAGGCCGAGCCACGCGCTGCTACTAACCGGGCCGGAGGGTAGCGGGCGCCTAGCGATAGCGCAGTTGCTAGCAACAGAGATACTAGGGATTAGCAAGTTAACGCCTGGTACTGGTTTCCAGCTAATTGAACCAGATGAAAAAGATATTATCTTGATTGACCAGATCCGGGAGCTGAAATCGTTTACGAAGTTGAAATCCACCACTAGTCGCGTAATTATCGTCGCTGATGCTGACAAAATGGGTATACCGGCTCAAAACAGCTTCTTGAAGTTACTCGAGGAGCCACCGGCTGGAACGACCATTATTCTGACGGCGCCAGCTAGTAGTTTGAGGCCTACGATAGTTTCTAGGACTCAACAAATTCATATCCACCTGGTGCCATTAGCGCGCGTCAAACAATTCTTTAATGCTAACGAAGCGGAAGTCGAAAAAGCCTATCAGATCAGCGGCGGCCGCCTAGGCTTAATGACTAGGTTATTGGAAATCGGCGACGATCACCCTCTCAACCTGGCGGCTAGCGACGCTAGGCAGATTTTAGTTAACGATCGCTACCAGCGATTATGCCAAGTCTATATGCTCGCCAAAGACAAGGATCGGGCGCTAGCGGCCCTAGCGATGCTCGGACAAATGGCTAATGCCGCGCTAGCCAACGCTAGCACTGATACCAGTGTTAAGC
>JARIHJ010000018.1 GCA_029288335.1 Candidatus Saccharimonadota bacterium | reverse complement strand
CTTAATAACACCTCCTCTACGACCGTCACTTACCCAAGCCGTACAGCTGTAAACGGCTCGGAACTATACGTCGGCTACGCCCAAGTACAGAATCCGCCAGCGACCAGTGGCACCACCCCTGCCTTCAACTACATCATCACCAGCACGCAGCATAACGTTATTACCTATGACACCGATCTTGCCGCTAATACCAGTTACCAGCCAACTGCCAACCAGAATTCTGCCGGTGAGTCTAACACAGTGGCCGTCGTGTTGACTGCCTTCGTTACTAGTACCTCGATCAACAATACCACTTCGCTTCAGCAGGCTAACTTCTATATCCAGGCGGCTACCAACGGTTCAGTGGCCGGCGTACTGCAGGCCGCCAGCAGCGGCACGGCGGACATCTTGGACTTGCGTAACAGCGGCGACGTCAATGTCTTAGCCGTAGGCTCAACTGGTAACCTCACGCTAAGCCCTAGCGCTTCAACTAATGCCCTACAGGTTCAAAACACCAGCGGCAATGGCATACTGACCGTAGATACTCAGAACAACAGAGTGGTACTTGGTTCTCCTGGCTCGACTGCCGGCAAGCTGACATTTAGCGATTCAAGTGATAGTAATACTATTTCTCTTACCGCGCCGACATCAATTGCTGCCAGCTACACACTATCCCTACCGACTAACACGCCGACTGGTGGCCTCTGTTTGGGTACTGATCCCAGCAACGCCAGCCAGCTCATTTTTGCCTCTTGTGCCACCCAGGTATCGGCGGCTTCCATATCTTATGTCAACACTTGGTCCAACAGCGGTACCTCAGTCACTACTGTGGCCGATTCGCCCAACAGTAAGGGCGATTTGCTGGTGCTGTTCTCGCATGCCACCAACAACGTTGCTATCACGGGTGTTTCCGGTGGCGGTGTCACCAACTGGACTAAGGTAACGAGCAATACCAACACTACAGGACAGGGTAATGATGAAATGTGGCGCGGCGTAGTTACCGGCACCGGCTCTGCCACTATCACAGTAACTTATTCAGCCGCCGCAGGCGGCAACGAAATAGTCGCTCAGGAATTCACTATGGGAAGTTCCAGCGGCACGTGGGCCATTGATACCAGCGGAACGACTATAAATTCCGGCAGCCAGACTACTATCAATTATCCAAGTCTGACACCCGCCAACTCTTCTGAACTTTATGCTGGTTATGCCTGGTCGCAATACACTATGAGTAGCGGCACTACTACCGGCTTCACTTATGTACCCACCAACGGCAGTAAATACACCGCCTATGACACGAACGTTACTGGCGGCAGTGCCATCCAGCCCACCGCCACCCAGAGTACGGCCGGTAGCTACAACTCCATCGCCGCCGTGATTGCCGCCTATGCCGGTACTTCGGTCATTGTCAACTCGACCGCCACTCAGCAGGCCAATTTCAATGTCCAAGCGGCTTTAAGCGGTACCGTGGCGGGCGTAGTACAAGGTGCCAGCAGTGGCACAGCCGATATCTTCGAGGCTAAAGATGGCAATGGTAATAACATAATGAGCGTTAATGGTTCCGTAATAAACAGTTTGACTGGAGTTGTAAATGGGGTCACTCTAGGTACCGCCGGTACGGTCGCTGGTCAGCTCAACTTTGCTGCCGGCAGCAACAGCAACAGCATTTCCATAGTCGCTCCCTCAAACCCGGGTGCAAGCTACTATCTCACCCTGCCTACGACTACCCCCGCTCCAGGTCAATGTTTAGCTTCAAGCCCCAATAATGCCAACCAGCTCGTCTTCTCCTCTTGTGCTAACCAGGTGACCAGTATAGCAATATCATTTGTCAATAGCTGGAAGGTAAGCACGTCGGGATTGACCCCGTCCCTGTCCGTAACGCCTACTACCGTTGGCGACTTGATAACTTTCTTCGTATATGCCTCAAAAGGAAATACAGTTACGACTGCCCCCTCAGGCTGCGGCATAACCTGGTCACAAATTGTGTCGGCTAATAGCGAGTATATGTATAGGGGGATTGTTACTTCGACGGCAAGCTGCAGCATATCGTTAGGCTTATCCACGCCATCTGCTCCTACCGATGAATTAGCGGCCCAGGAATGGACTACCGGCAGCGCTACTGGCTCCTGGGTAATCGATGCTAGTGGTACAATTAGTAACGCTAGCAGCACCACTGTTACTTACCCGAGTCTAACACCACAGAGTACCAAAGATCTTTACGTCGGCTACGCAATCGGTACCTCAACCATGTCAGCGGGCAGCACGGCAGGGTACGCTTATTTTTCTGGAGCAGGTGCAGATATGTACGGCGCTTATAATACTTCTGTGAGCGCAGCTACCCAGCCAGCTGCCAGGCAGTCAGGCACTGGTACTTCTATCGCAGCCGGCGCCTTAATTGCAGCTTACTCTAGCTCATCCGTTATTTCTAACTCTACCGTTACCCAAGAGGCCAACTTCAACATCCAGGCCGCTACCAACGGCTCGGTAGCCGGCGTGTTGCAGGCAGCAAGTGGTGGTACTGGCGATGTACTCGACATCCTCGATGCCAGTGGCAACTTAACCGACAGCTTCGGTAGCACGGGCAACCTCTTAGTTAAGCCTTCCACTGCTTCAGCTACGGCTTTCCAGGTCCAAAATACGAGCAGTGCCAACGTACTATCAGTTGATACCAATAGCAAACTAGTAAACATCGGTGCCGGCAGTACAGGTGAGACCTCTCCGTCGCTCTTGGTACTCGATAGTGAAACCGGTACTACTGCTGATCCTTCAGTGCTCAACGGCGCTATGTACTACAACGCCACTACACATACCTTCCGCTGCGGTGTCGATGGCGCCTGGCAAAACTGTAACAGTCTGCTCTTCGCCAACACTTCTGCTTCTGCCTCCAACAGTAACTGCTCAAATAACTGCATTGCTTTCACCACCACGACCGCTATACCGGCGAACTACTGCCAGCCGGGCCGAGTGATTAAACTCTACGCCTCCGGCTATTTCTCCTCTCAGACGACGGCGAGCAACCTGCAATTCGGCATTTACTATGGTACAGACGGTACCACAGCGACCAACGACACGCTCCTGGGCACCCTGACACCGGCCGCAACGGTGACTTCGGCGAGCAATAATTATTTCCAGATGAACTTCAATATTACCTGTTTCTCCACGACTACTATGCAAACCGGCGGTACGCTCAATATCCAAACCGGCAGCAGTAGCGCCGGCCTGCTGACGCTTCCTATGGGATCTAATAGCGGCACCACCGTCGTTTCCTCCAGCACCAAAAACATCTATATCTTCCCTGTTTGGGATACAGCCAGCCTCTCTAATACGGCAAAGGTCTCCCAGTTTACCGTGAATGCTTACTAATATTTATTTGGTTAGCGCTTGCAAGATCGTGACTATGTCGTTCTGACTTACATCCGAGGGTGCGGTAACGATAAGCCAAGTCCCCTGAATTGGCAAGCTAACTAACGTCCTTATATTCGGAGCGCTGCCATAGGCACCGATTTTGGCTTGGCCTAAAGCAAGCTGCTGCGTTGTATTTACTGGAATATAGCTGCTGATAAATTTATTAATGTCTTCACTCGAAGGCTTCTCCTCCTCAGAAAAAACCAGGCTTTTACTGCCATCATACGTTACCGCGAATAGTACTACTCCAGGTTGAGCCAATCGGAACGATTGGGTATCGAGCGTATAGCCAGCTGGTAATTTTCCCATGTTCGGATAATAAATTAAAAAATTAACAGACTTTTGGACTCTTTGCGGTACTATACCGGCATGACTGGATGCTTTATAAATACCGACCGATAAGCCGGCAATCAGCAGCGCAGCCAATAAAGCAAATATGAGTTTTTTATTTTTATTAAGGGTTAGCCTTCTTTTGTCTGACATAATATGCAATAACTTAGCAGCTCGCAGACACTAGGCTTGCATACTATCGATGGCTTGTTTTAGTTCATTTTGGGTGACGCCGTTCAGGCCATTTAAGATAATTAAGGTCTTCTTGGTTACCAGTACCCCGTTTACAACCTGTCTCTTATACACATCT
>JARIHJ010000095.1 GCA_029288335.1 Candidatus Saccharimonadota bacterium | reverse complement strand
CATTTGGCCGAAGACGAGCGAGGTATTCTTAATTACCCCCGACTCTTTCATCTCGTTATAGAGGTCGTTGCCTTCGCGGGTGCGCTCTCCAACCCCGGCAAAGACGCTGTAGCCCGAGTGGAATTTGGCGATATTGTTGATCAGCTCCTGGATCAGGACGGTTTTGCCGACACCGGCGCCTCCGAACAGCCCGGCCTTGCCGCCCTTGGTCATCGGGCAAATTAAGTCGATGACCTTGATGCCAGTTTCCAGAATTTCCACACTCCCAGATTGGTCAATTAGTGGGGGCGGAGTTTTGTGAATCGGGGCTTTTTCGCTAAATTTGCTGTCACCGCCGTCGATCGGATTGCCGACCACATCAAACATTCGCCCGAGTGTGGCTTCGCCTACCGGCACACTAATCGCCGTACCAGTGTCAGTAACTTCGACACCACGCTCCAGGCCATCGGTCGAACCAAGTGCGATGGCGCGCACAGAAGATTCACTCAAGTGCTGCGCCACTTCAAGCGTTAATTTTCTGCCATCCAGCTCGACTTCTAGCGCGTTATAAATCGCCGGCAAATTGTCGGTCGAAAACTCCACATCGATAACCACGCCGACGATCTGCGTAATTTGCCCCGTCTTAGTTTTTCCCTTAGTTGCTGTAGCCATTATCAATATTCCTCCTCGCCATTATCAATATCATTTTCAATCAAACACAGATCTGGATTCGCAGCCACTAACTCACGGCAGGCATCATCCAGCTCATCCACATCGTGAACCGTTACAGGGCTCACACCCAAAACAGTCAAGACCCGGTATGCTAGTCGCCGGCTGTCTATAACACCAACCCTAATCCAATCCACTTGTGAGCGCAATTCCGTCAGACGATCCGCCTCAACCATTTGATGCCTCCATATTGCCAGCCATTGCCATCAATTTCCCACACTTTTCGATACGGTTTTGGTCTTGGGCTTCAGAATAGGCGGCTCTACCAAGGGCCAAAGCTCTATCAGCCAAATTAGCCACTAACGGCGCATCGACTCTGTCAAAACCCATAAACACGTCAATATCAAGCTGCCAATCAGGGTGAGGGACTTGGTTAATGCGGGGGGTGATAGTCTCAGATAACAGATTTTCTGATTCTGGATCAACTCCACCTAGAGTCTCAGCTAAGATCTGAGCGATACTTTCCGCTGCTATCCCAACCACATCCACCGCTTGGTAGCATCCTTCCTCTTCGCTGACATCAAGACCGATTAACTCGCTACCGATAAAGCCTCGCATCAACTCTACCTCATCTGCAACGGGGTTAGGAACTTCAAATAGCACCAACTGTCCGCTAACCATTTTGCGCCTCCGTAGTTCCAGCTAAGTCGCCTATAAAACTCGAACGATCGCGCATAATTCTATCAATTATTACTGTGGCGGGAGCACTTCTGCGCCCGTAATTGGGATTGACTAGCACCGGCGGAACCGGCTGCTGGGCCGCTTCAGTCACGCCAAGCTTACCAACTTTTCTAGCTGCTAGCAGCAGGGAACTAGGGACATCATAGCTTGGAGCGAGTTCATAAATTCTATCCATTTAATGCCTCCGCGCCGCCACTGATTTCGGCGATTTCCTGGGTAATTTTACCTTGCCGGGCCGAGTTGTATTCCAGGGTGTAATCTTCGATCAGGTCGTTAGCATTGTCGGTCGCGTTTTTCATAGCTAGTGCGCGCATCGCATGCTCACTAGCTAGCGATTCCAGTAGCGCCTGATAAATTTGCACCTGAACCAGCCTGATGCCGGTATTAGCGATGACCGTTTCGACATCCGGTTCAAAATTCATAAAGCTGCTCGCAGGTTTAGTGTCCGGCGTCTCAGCTAGTTCAACACTAGCGGGGAGTAGTGCAAGCTCACTAGCGACTTGGGTCAGACTGGACTTAAAGTCTGTGAAGAGCAGACGAACTTCATCAACATTAGCGTTCTCGTAATTTTCCACTAACGAAGCTAATAATGGTTGGATATCGCCTTCGCTCGGCTCATCGCCAAAGGCAGGGTAGTGTGCCAGAATTTCGACGTCTGCCAGCCGCCGGACGAATTGCACGCCCTTGTTGCCGATTGTGATGACGCTGGACTTGACGCTAGCAGCCTGGTCGCGTTTTATGTCTTGCGCCAGTAATTTCAGAACGTTGGCGTTATAAGCACCGGCTAGCCCAGAGTTACTAGTGATGACTACATAGAGACGGCGCTTGACCGGCCGCTTACGAAACAGCGGCTGGCGCTCGACTTCACGAATCTGATTAAGCCGGGCCAACAGCTCGTAGGCGAACTCGCGGTACGCCCGGCTAGATTGCGCGGCCGCTTGCGCTCGGCGCAATTTTGACGAGCTCACCAACTCCATTGCCTTCGTGATCTGCCGGGTATTTCGAATCGACCCGATCCGCCGCTTTAAAACAATCAAACTAGCCAATGTAATGGCCTCCTTGTGGCCGATAACCTATATATGGAATACTTTGCCACTTAAGCTCAAACCGATCATTCATTACCGATTCCAACGACTCAATCGCAAATTGAGCCGCTGGCAGCATTTCGCGCTCTTTATCAGTTAAAGTATCTGCCGGATTTACCATATCGCCCAGGTTTGCTACGTCATTAATCGCTCGAAGTCTATTTTTTACCAAAGGTTCAACGTTTTCCTGCTGAGTCAACGATATTGCTAGCTGCGCAGCTGCAGATTCCAGCCGGTACTCAGGGCGAGACATCCACCACTGTCGAGTGCGGCGCTCTCGATAAACACGTTCCCTCTCTCTATTTTCTGCCGCCTCAACTTCACTAGCTTGTCGTTCGGCCTCTGTCACTTCAGGTGATTTTCGTAGTCGCATCTAATCCTTCTTTTCTCCCACACCCTTAGTTTCATCCACGTTGTACTGCTTGGCGGTGTCTTTTGCAACCTTAAGCACTTGTTCGTTCTGATCGTCGGTCGGTTTGGCGCCTTTATTAATTTCGTCCACCAGTTTCTTGTGTTTGGTTTTTAGCTGGTTCAAGAGCACGCCTTCGGCCGGCTTGATTTTTTCCAGTGGAACTTTGTCAAAGCTGCCGCTACTAACGGCCAAGAGAGCGCAGTACATTTCCCAGATGGATTTCGGCGAATATTGCGGCTGCTTCAAAAGCTCAGTCAGGCGCTGGCCGCGCTCAATAGTTTGCCTGGTGTCGTCATCAAGGTCGGTAGAGAACTGGGAGAATGAGGCTAGCTCGCGGAACTGGGCTAGGCTTAATTTCAGACCACCGCCGACAGCTTTAATAGCTTTACTCTGAGCCGCGCCGCCGACACGGCTAACGGATAGACCGACTGAAATCGCCGGGCGGACACCCTGGTAAAACAGATTAGTCTCAAGGAAAATCTGGCCATCGGTAATCGAAATGACGTTCGTCGGAATGTAGGCGCTAATATCTCCAGCCTGAGTCTCGACAATTGGCAGGGCAGTCAGGCTGCCACCGCCAAGCTCGTCGTTCAGCTTGGCCGAGCGCTCGAGTAAGCGTGAATGAATATAAAACACGTCGCCAGGATAAGCTTCGCGACCTGGAGGACGGCGCAGTAACAGTGACATCTGGCGGTAGGCAACGGCGTGTTTGCTTAAATCGTCATAAATTATCAGGGCGTGTTGGCCGTTATCCCGGAAATATTCGCCCATCGCCGTCGCAGCGTAGGGCGCGAGATACAGCATTGCTGCCGGATCGGCCGGGCTGGTCGCGACGATAATCGACTGGCTCATCACACCTTCACGTTTTAGTCGTTCTTCTAGTGCTGCGATTTTTGATAATTTCTGGCCGATGGCAACATAAATGTTAACCACACCGGACTTTTGCCGCGCCTGGTTAATCATCGTATCGACAGCGATAGCAGTTTTGCCAGTTTGGCGGTCACCGATGATAAGCTCGCGTTGGCCGCGACCGATCGGCACCAGCGTATCGATAGCCATCAGCCCCGTCATCATCGGCTCTTCCACCGATTTGCGATCCAGAACTCCAGGAGCATTGCGCTCGACGCGAGCGGTTAGTTTAGCCTTGATGGCGTCGCCGCCGTCGAGCGGCCGGCCGAGCGGGTCGACCACGCGGCCGACTAGCTCCGGGCCAACCGGGACTTCGAGAACTTTGCCTGTTAATCTAGCCCTGGCACCAGCTTCAACACTGGCATCTTCGCCGAGGAGCACGGCACCGATTTCATCTTCGCCGAGGTTCAGCGCAAAAGCTGTGACTTTCCGACCCGATAGCCCGTCGATTTCGATCATTTCGTTGTAGCCACAACTGCGCAAGCCGTAGACCCAGACAATGCCGTCAGCCGCCCGAGTGACGATGCCGACCGATTCGACTTCCGGCCGCGCCTTTAGCTCCGCAATCGCCTCGCGGATGTCGCTGGATAATTCTTTGATCGAAAAGTCAGAAGTTGTAGCCATTATTTCTCCGTGATTAGTTGTTTTAGATGGTTAAGTTTGCCGCGGACCGACAGGTCGAGCTGCTTGTCTGGAAGTTCCAGTCGCACGCCGCCGATCTGGTCTATGTCAATACGCTCGTTGATAATAATCTCTTTGGCGCCAGGGTAGAGGCGCTCGATTTCAGCCTTGATATCACTGGTAGCCGCCGGAGTGAGTTCGTGGGCACTAACAGCCGTGGCTTCGATAACGCCGCTTCTAGCGCGAGCGCCAATCACGTCACGTATTAGCGAGTCCAGCTCGCTGGTACGGTTCGTCTCTAGCAAATAGGCGGCGAGTTCGCGAGCTAGCTGTTTACCTCTAGATTTAGCTAACTTATTATTAATCACGCTAGCCACGGTGGTTCTCGATACCTTGGCCACTAGCTAGCTCCTTTCAGAGCTTTATCAATAAGCGCTGAATCTTTCTTGGCGTCAATTTTCTCTCCAGTCACAGCTTCGGTAGCTTCAGACACCAGGCTAACAATTTCGGATTCCATCTCCTTGCGCGCTCTAGCAATGTCTTGCTTAGCCCGGTCCTCACCGCTGGCGATGATAGCTTCGGCTTTTTGCTTGGCTTTGGCCTCGGCATCGGCAATCGATTGACGGCCGCGCTCACTCGCATCGGCGATAATACCATCGGCCTGGCTACGCGCCTTAGCTAGCACTGCGGCAACCTTACTCTCCATTTCGGCTTCATCCTTCTTCATCTTCTCGCCCAAGCTAACCCCCTGCTCGATAGTGTCACGGCGTTCTTTCAATACTTTAAGCATCGGCTTGAAAGCCCACTTGCGCAGTATCAAAAAAGCAATGATGAACGTACCGAGCTGGATCAAAAAAGAAGTCAGATTCAGCCCTAACGCCGCAATACCAGATGACTGCTCAGCCCCAAATTGTGTTAGCAAAATTTGCACCTCTAAAAATTTCCTTATTTGACAATAAAGACTGATGCAAAGGCCAGCAGGGCATACAGCTCAATCAGAGCGATAAACACCAGCGACTGACCCAATAGTTTCGATTCCGGATTGCGACCGGTCGCTTGGATGTAACTACCGCCGACGATACCCATACCGATGCCCGGCCCGATGAAACCGCCGCCGATCATTAAACCTTTTGCAATTATTGCCGTATTTACAGCATCCGCTACCGCTATCATAGTGGTACTTCTCCTTAAATTAGTTAATATTCCACCTTTTGCAAAATTTGCTCGCAAAGTCTTATTCCTGATACCGAGAGGGATCGAACCTGCCGGATCCGGAACAACTGCTCTAGCGAACAAATTAGCCCCCTGATGGCTTAGCCTCCATTGTCTCAGCTGATGGCCTAGCGGTCAAGCGCTCGGCCTCTTCGGCAGCACGCTCAGCCTTTTTCTCGGCGACATGATTAACAGCAATCGCCAGGTACATTACGCCAAGCAACGTGAAAATGTAGGCCTGTAGCAAGTCATCAAAAATATCGAGGAAATAAAACGGTACGGCCGTGACTGGCGCCAAAATGTGACCGAGATAGGCAAAGACGACGACGATTGCCTCGACGATAGCAACGTTGAGGAAAAGTCGAAGCGATAGGCTGAAGACGCGAATCAGATCGGTAATCATCTCTATCAAACCGATAAAAAGGTACAGCGGATTCTTAACGCTGCCCATAAAAAAGTGGCTGAAATAATCCTTAATGCCGACCTCGCGAATCGAACTGACGTAGACGAGGATCATTGTGACGACAGCAGCCGCTAGCGTCAGATTGAAATCGGCCGTGGCTGGTCGAAGTAACTCATGGCCGTGGCTAGTAAAGCTAGCGCCAACACCGGGAATTATCCCGAATAGGTTATTGATCAGCAAGAAGAAAAACAGCGTCGTGAAGTAGGGAATGTACTTGAGCGCACGTTCCTTTTCTTCAAAGGCATCCTTGATGGTTTCGATGATGAAATCGGCTGCAGCCTCGATGTATTGGATAACGCCACCTTTCGGGTGCACGCTCATTCGCCGCGCAATCCATATGAAGACGACAATCATTATGGCTGTAGCGATCCAGCCGTAGAAAATCGAATTAGTTATGGCCACCGGCCCGAGGTGAAAGACCGTTTCCGGCGCAATATTAACGGTCGGCCCGGAGCTCGCAAAATTAGCCAAGCTCATCATTTCTTAGCTCCCGTCCGTCGGTTGGCTTCGTTCAATGTTCGTATCATAACCAAGACCACGCCAAGCGTGGCTAGTAGCAAGCCGGCTATCAGCAATCCTGGAAATGTGTGGAAAAACTGATCCAGGTAATAGCCGCCGACAATCGGAATAATCACGACGAGCGCCAGCTGCCAACTCATATTGGCGGCCATCACGAAGAACAAATTGCGCTGGTACCTTGACTTGTCAAAGTCGCTTGGCGCGCTAGCCTCCCCGGCTGCTTTAGTCGCCGCTGTTTTCTTCAGCGCAACATCAGCCTGGCCCACACTGGTCTTAGGTTTTCCCATACTTAAACCAATTATAACAGGTTAAATACGCTAGCCGCAAGCTGCTATAATCTAACAAGTAATTAAACGAAAGGGTGAAATGGACGGTCAAGTAATAGCGGTAACTACTAACGAAATCCCAGGCTACGACGTCGTCGCGGTCTATGGCGAAGTCTTCGGGCTAATGACCAGAAGCCGAAACTTAGTAAGTAATTGGGGCGCGGGTTTGAAATCCATAGTCGGTGGCGAGATCAAGGCCTACACCAAGCTTCTAACCGACAGCCGAATCGAGGCGACCGAGCGGATGAAGCAAGCCGCCGCCGAAAGAGGCGCTAATGCAATCTTGGCGATGCGCTTCGATACCGGCGATATCGGCGGCACAATGAACGAAGTCGCCGCCTATGGCACCGCCGTTAAAATCCAGCCAAAAAAGTGAAAAAGCCAAGCGAAAAACCACAATTCCAAACCCACATCAAAGAGCCTCGCTGGCAACAGATCATCAGCGTCGCTATTATCGTCATTGCCATAATTCTGTGGCTGATTTTCGGAGCGTTTAAGGTTAGATAGCTGACTTATGCTATACTATTTATAGTAAAGTTAATCAGCGAAGGAGCGGCTCAAATGGCTAACGTAATCATCTACTCAGCTACCTGGTGCGCTTTTTGCCACGCAGCCAAAGATTACCTTGATAAAAAAGGTGTGAAATACGAGGACCGCGACATCGAGAAAAAGCCCGAATGGGCCAAGGAAGCAATAGATAAGTCGGGACAATCCGCCATTCCAGTCATCGATATCGACGGTACGATCATCGTCGGCTTCGACCGGCCAAGGATCGACGCCGTCCTGGCAGCTTAAAGCCAGTGAGATAACTCACATTAACTACTGTCACTATCTGTTATATTCATATCGATCAGAGGAGTCATAATGGCAGATTCAGCCAATCTAAACGGGCCATCATTCATCATCGAAGGGAATCCATCCGAAGCCGGCAGTACGGCATCGGAGGCATTCTATATAGAGCAGCGCATCCGCGATAACCCGGAAGCTTTTCAGACCGCCCTGCAACGCCTCGGCGAGACAGCCACCGCTGGAACCTTACAGCTAGGCGCGATCGATACTGAGCTAACTACGCTAGAGCAAGGTGCCAGTGGCTTGCTAACCAAGTTTTTCTCGAAAAGACTTGACCTGGAAATTGAATTTGACGAGGACACTGAGAAGGCTCTACGTACCGATAAAAACCACAAAAATTTGATCGATACGCATCGCAAAATACGAAGTGTGCATTCCCAGCTCGGACCTATGAAGCACGAAATTGTGGCCAACCCCGCCGCTGAGCCAGCGCGCGATGCGATTAGGCGTTCGCGAATCGCTTTCTTCATAGCCCGCACCATCAGCTATCAAGCCGAACACGACCCTGTAGAATTGCCCTCAGCCGGCTAGTTTTTGCTAGAATCAGTTAGTGAGTTTTGAAGGTTATAAGCAAAAATCGTCTGTCGTCATCGTTTATACCGGCGAAGGCAAGGGCAAGACTAGCGCCTCACTGGGTTTGCTAGCCCGCGCGCTCGGCAACCGCGACCGCGTCGCCTTCATCCAATTCATCAAATACTGGGGCGTATCCGAGCACAGCTTCATCCGCGACATCCAACCTATTTTCAAAGATCAGCTCTACTTTTATAAGGGCGGCAAGGGGTTCTACCAAGCCGGCGACCTGTCGCCACAGCACATCAGTGAAGAGCAGCACAAGCAAGCAGCACTTGAAACTTACGAGCAAGCGCTAGCCGCCGCGAACTCCGGCGATTATCAATTAGTAATCTGCGACGAAATCAACAATGCCGTCCACGACGGACTCGTCACTGAAAAGCAATTAGAGAAACTAATAACCAATAAGTCTGATAAAACCAGCCTCTGCCTAACCGGTCGTAACTTCCCAGCTAGTCTCCTAAAATATGCCGATATCGCCACCAATATGACCAAAATTAAGCATCACTTCGACGACAAATTTTTAGCAAACAAAGGTATAGACTACTAAGCAAGTTCAAGGGCTAGCGCACTAGCGCCAACGCTAGCAGCCGCGTTGGTGGCACGCTCGTGAGCCGCCTCCAGTCGTTCAGGAGCCGGCTTAACACCGGCAATAGCGTGGTGCAACTTTACGACTTTTTGCCACTGCACTAGCGGCCGCGACTCTAATTGCAACAGTTCCTTGCGATAGGCCCTCAGTTGTTGATCGCGGTACTGCCTGGCTTGCTCGGCCGGGCTTATCATAAAATTCAGCATCTGTTCTGGGCTGTCTTCAGCGAGAAACTCCTTCATAACCGCAACCGATTGCTCGACAAAACTACGAACCTTCGCAACCGGCCAATCTGACTTAATATCCAGAACGTGCCGGCCATACCAGATGTCCACCTGCTCATCAATCTCGAACGGATCGCTCATCGCAAATCGCTCAGAGAAGTAGGTTACCAGCAAATCGCGCTGCTTGCCCAGCTCAATTGCCGCCTGATAGCTCAGGCCGCCGGCAAAGGTAAAATCTCGTACTCGCGCCGGCAGATTAGCAAAGTGTAGAGCCTGATCAAGCGCATATTTGCTAAATTTTCCCTCCTGGCTTTGTAAGTATTCGGACTTAGTGGACCACATTCCGTGGCGCTGGCCATAACGATAATTCTCGACTAATACCATCGCGGCACGTTCCGCCGGCGGTTTGTCGTGAATATTTTCAGCCAGTTGAATGGCCACAATTTCAGCCGGAGTGGGTTGTGGGTGCAGCTTGCAGATGACATTAGCGGACTGGAAGAGCTCGTGATTTTCGACAGAGCGGAGCTGGCGCTGCCACTCTAGTTCATTAATCGCCGCTAGCCTGGAATGGCCAGCCATCAAAAGGTAATAATTACCGCTATCATCCGGGGTTAGCTCATCAATATCGGTTTTATCACCCCAAGTCTCTTTGACAAAATCCAGGTAATCCACCAACCGATCGCGGCTCAAAACCGCCACATCCAAAGGGTTAATCAGCCCGTTGGTGGCGATACTTTCGACCAGCCGCTCGTGCTCAGGATTAGCCGCCGGACGAGTCTGGCTCACTGTGATTATTTTATCGACCGGCAAGCTGGCTTGTTGCCAGCGACCGTATTCCGGCGCAGCTTCGGTTACTAGCCTTAAATCCGGCCCTGCCTCCACGTGCTCCGGAGAAACAACCCTCGCCGTCGTCATTTTTAGTCTCTCTTTTAGCTAATTTTATTAAGATTTAGCTTATCTTTATTCTACGCCCGTCGGTCAATAGTTAGCAGTTGTAATAATTGTCACAAACTGTATAGCACTAGCAGCCGTTGTGGGTGATAACAATTTATGTTATTTAATAGTTATGAAGTATACACCTAGAGATTTTGCCTCCGAATGCCCGCCACCACGCATCATCGGCACCGAGGTGGAATATCATGTTCAGCCAGATGATGTCTGGGGAAATAAGGAGATAGCCGCAGGATTATCCCTTCTGGGATTACGTAATGTTGGTGGTTACTACTCAAACGGCGCACGGGTTTATCAATATTCCGGAATCGAGTATGCTTCGCCAGAGTGTCTAGGGCCCCGAAGCGCCGCGGCTGCTGAGTTCGCAGGAATGGCACTTATTAAAAAGCTAACAGACACAAAAGAAAAATTATTTCCGGTACTCCGCAACTCCGGCGCGTATAGCGTCGCTGCTGGAAAAGTCAACACCCGCGGCTACCACCAGAATTTTTTGGTGCCGCTGCCCGAGGAAGACAAACAAGAACAGTTAAAGGCAATGATATCTGCCTTTTTGGCCACCAGGATAGCTTGGGATGGTGCTGGTTTGGCCACTCCCGGCGGTTATTTATTGTCCCAGAAAGCACCAGGTATCGGCGCGCCAGTAATCAATGGCGGCGAAATTAATCGCACCGTACACGGGGAAAAGCCGTTAGCTGGCTTTTTTAGGTGGGGCAAAGACAGCGACGTTATGGATAAAATTGGGGGAGGCTGGGCACTGCTGGAAGTCCGCTGTGCCGATCCACATATGTCTATAAGCCAGACTTACGCCAGCCTGGCCATCACCTCGCTTGCACTCAGGCTTTTCGAGCAAAGGATTATTAACGAGCATAACCTAACGGACTTCGCGCTGAAAGATCCTGTTAAATCCTTGCATCAAATCAACACGCAAATGGGGCGGGGAAAAATTGAACTTGAATCAGGCAATTCTACAACCGCGCTAGGCCTACAGAAACGCTTCGGGGATGCCATTTTGCAACTCGCTGAAAAAACTGACCTGCATCTACCCTCTGACGAGCAAGCTGCCGCCAGTAAATTGACAACAATGTGTGATTCGCTCGAAGGCACTGAAGAACTCAAGCCACTGGTACCGGGTATCGAATGGGCCACGAAAAAATACTACTCAGATAAAAAGACGGGTAGCCTGAAAGAAGAACTGGCTTTCGACCTGAAGTGGCACCGTATAGACGAACGCTCTGTTGGCCTCACTACTTACAAAAAGCTTTATGAGAAGCTAGGCATTGGGGAGCCGAACTCGGCATGGCAAAGTGACTCAAAGCCGAAAACTCGCGCGGCCGCCCGCGGTGCGGCCATTGCCAGCGGTAAATGTACGAGTGCGAACTGGAACCACCTAACCGTGGATGGCTTGGGAGTTGATTTGAAGGATTACTGGGACTCCGAACTCCCAACGCCCACCCGAACCGCAACCTGGGCCGCTTAAGCTAGAGTCTGTCGCTGCCGGTAAAGCTGCTAATCGATTTCGAGCCGGCTAGAAGTATAACTCCCGTGATGATCACTGCTGCGCTAGCCGATTCAGCCAACAAATACGGCCAGCCGGTACGCACGTATGTGCTAAACAAAAATACTCCGAAAAAGACACTGCAAACCGGCCCGACGATAGCGATAATCGGCTGCGACAGTTTCAGTGAGCCGCTAGCGTAGGTGCTCTGCATTATGACGACGGCCGAAGCCGCCGCACCGATCAAAGCGTAAATTGGCCAGTCGGCTAGCATCGTGCCAACACCGTGAGACAAATCGGTCATCGCCAATTTCGTAAAAATTGCCGCCAATGAAAAATTCAGTCCGGTGGCGAGCGCGCCAGTAATTATTCGGGTTTTATCCGACTTCAAGGTTTTCATTAGAAGCGCCGCACTAAAGACGACGGCAGCGACAAATAAGATTGCCCCAAAAAAGCTCCAGTCGCCAGGCGCTGTCTTGCCGCCGCTCGGATTGGTAGCAATCAGAAAGGCCGCCAGCCCGACGCAAACTAGCAAGACGCCAGCCCAGCCATTGCTGCCAGCTTTAGCCCCGAATCGGTAGTGCGCGATCAGGAATAAAATTACCAAATCAACCGTCAGAATCGGCTCGACTACTACGAGCGAACCAACGTATAGCGCTGTGGCCTGCAGTAAAAATCCAAGGAAGTCAAAGGCGACGCCGCCCAGCCAAAGCTTGTGCGTCACCATGGCTTTTATAAATTTCCGGCTAAAAAGCTGGCTAGGATCCGGATCGCTAGCACTCAGCTTTTGCAAAAGCGTTCCAAGCGCATTAGCACCGGCGCCAAATAGCGCCACAATCGCTGCCAACCAAATCATATCGCTAGTATAGCTTTAGGATTGCTCAAATGACAGGCTAGGGAATAATTCTATCGCCTTCAAATTCTATAAGTTGCCGCCAGCTGAAGGCGAGCTTTTCGTGATCATAGGCTCGTAGCGGCAGGCAAATCAAAGCTTGCATAAAGCAGAAAAATATTGAGAGGGCTAAAGTCCAGGCAGCTGCCCGGTAATAGTGGTGACGCCAATAGGTCCGCGGCCAATTCAGGCAATAGGGTACAAAATTGACAGGCGAATATTTTATCCGGCGGCCAGATATGTAAACCATCATCTCGGGCACAAAGGCAATCTCAAGCCCCTGATCCATCAGGTGAATAGTCAAATCCATATCTTCATTTAATCGGCCCATATCGTCGCAGCTCGACGCCGCTAGCTCTCGGGCGATTTCTAATCGAAGCGCCATATTCGGCCCGTAAAGACTAATCGAGCCAGCCGCCAACTCATTGGCCTCATTATGGATAAGGTCGCTGACACGGCCTGTAAAGTTATCCAGCGGCAAGTCGTAATAGTGTGTCCAGCCGGTAATGGCTGTAACGCCCGGATGGTTGGCGAAATAATCCTTGATAGCCGCTGCCCAGCCGGGCTGAACTCTGGTGTCAGCATCGATTCGAGCGATAATATCGCCGCTGGCAGCCAAAAAGCCGCGGTTTCGGGCTGGCACGATTCCTTGGCGCTTTTCGCGGATAACTTTCACTAGCGGCCAATTCTCAGCGTAATGCTGCGCCAGCTCCAGCGAGCCGTCGGTCGAATTATTATCGACGAGGATGATTTCAGCTAGCTCATCATCCTGTTCCAATAGGTGGTCCAGACACAGGCCCAGCTGATTCTTCTCGTTGTATACTGGGATAACAACGCTAACTGTTGGTGTAAACCGCATTGATTACTAATTATACTTCAAAAATTAAACGCTTGCTGCGACTAATTTGGCGACGGTTCGCCGACTACTGGCACGCTAACTGGTGGAATAGATTACTAGGGCTCTTGGTTTTGGTAGTCCTGCTCCTGCTTGGGCTAGCGTACGGCGTGGCGCGCTGGTATCAGGACACTGAACCGCCGCAGCAGATGGGCGTCAGCTTCATTCCGGATTATGCTAGTTCTCTAGGGCTTGATCCGCAGACCACGATGACGGCACTAGAAAATATCGGCGTCAGGGATTTCCGGCTCGTTAGCTACTGGAATGATATTGAGCCGACCAAAGGGAAATACGATTTTAGCCAGCTTGACTGGGAATTTGCCAGCGCTAACGCCAGTCATTCCAAGGTTCTGCTCGTAGTGGGCTTACGCCAGCCGCGCTGGCCTGAGTGTCACGCACCAGATTGGGTTAATACTCAGCAGCCGACTAGCGATTGGTTGCCACAGCTGGAACAATTTATGACTAGTGTTATCAACCGCTACAAAAACAACCCAGCGCTTTCCGGTTGGCAACTCGAGAATGAATATTTCAACAATTTCGGCCAGTGTTACAACTATTCACGCCAGCGGCTAGTCAGCGAATATAACTTGGTCAAAAGGTTGGACCCGAATCACCCGATTCTGGTGCCACGCAGCAATAATTATCCGAACTTGCAGCTTGACCAACCGCGGCCGGATATTGCTGGACTGGAAATCTATCACAGCGTCTGGGCGCCACTACTAAATCGGCATTTCACCTATCCAATGCCGTCCTGGTATTACAGTTTTCTCGCCGGTGCAACCAAAATTATCACCGGGCGCGACTCGATAATTCACGAGGCTCAGGCTGAGCCGTGGCCAGCGCCAGGGCAAGCCCTCATTGACTTAAGCCTGGCCCAGCAACAGAAGTTACTCTCGGCCAACCAGCTCAAGCAATATTTCAGCTTCGCCAAAACCACCAAAATTCCAAAAGTTTACTGGTGGGGCGCCGAATATTGGTACTACCGAAAAGTAAAATTACACGATCCATCACTCTGGAACGTCGCCGCCCAGGAATTTAAACCGTAGTACAATGCTGGTTGACTAATTTAGCGGATGTTAGTATAATATTTATATTATGTTTGGAAGACGAAAACAGCTAACACCTTATCAAAAATTTGAGGTTTGCCCTCATAAAAGCGTCACACCCACTACTCACGGCAAGGCTATTACTTCCGTCCAGCTGTCTTGTCCTTACACGGAAGACAAAGGAATGGACGTCTCAGCACTAGCCGCTACTAGCGCAGATAAGATGGGGCATCGAACTACATTTGTCGAATATGGAAGTAGGTCATTAAAGGCATATAACGACCTGTCTATAGCAGCGCACGAGCTAGGACGGGTAGCTAGTGATATCGCCTGCAAAACTTGCACTTTTGCCACCATGACACCGTTGGAAGTCGCAGAAGCCCGCACCGACAACGCAATGCAGCAGCTGCTAGTCAACGAAGCGGAAGAACGCCGCAGCCAGATATTGGCTAAAATGAAGGACCAGCTAGGCGTCGCAACAGAGAATGTTATGGCGCAACTCGACGCTGCGCTCGACGCCGCTCAACCACAACTGCAACCACCCACAGAGCCAGGTCCGAACAATCTGTTGGATTTATCTAAGCGGCTTCGGGAACGCGAGACATAAACTTAGCGATTTGTTTGGCATAAATTTCAGGCGTCACGAGTGCCTGGTTGTGCCCGCCCGGTAAAACTGCAGCCGGGATACCGCTCGTTCGCGCTAACTCTACTTCTCCGTGCAGCCCATAGCCAAATTCATCCCTGGCGCTAACAATGTAAGCACAGCCGCCGCAGTCGCCACTTTCTCTGCCTCTTAACATCTCAATAGTGGAAAATTTGCTAATTCTTGAAATCAGCTGGATAACCGGCCTCTGGCCGAGCTCACTCGCCCAACCTTTGACCCCAGACCTTGCCGTAAATTCATGCCGGCTAAGTCCATGCCACGCGACTATCGGGGCAGTAGTAAATAATTTTTTAAGCGATGTTGGTTCTGGACCGTTTAAAGTTATAAGAGAACCGGCGTCGGCAACTGCTAGAGCGCCGGCGGAGTGCGTGATAACCGTCCGGCGCCTAGCTTCCGCTTGAAAATGCCTAATTCCAGCTAGTGCTTCTGATAAGGTGTAGACTTCAGCCTCGCTAACAAAGCTATAATCGCCTTCGGTAATTTCATGCGCGAAAGCAGCTAAATCTGATGGGATTTCGCTCCAACCACCGACGATGAAAGCTTTTGTGTATTCGATCATTTTAATTATTCTGATTGTTGGCGTTATACCACCTTATCTATCCCAAATCAACTAGGATACAATAAATGATTATGCCTAAGAGGAAGGCCAGACCAGTAAAAACGATTGCTAATCGGCGGGCGCGGTTTGATTACCAGCTCGGTGATAGTTTAGTTGTGGGATTGGCGCTCAATGGGCGCGAGACGAAAGCTTTACGGCTCGGCCATGGCCAGCTGACCGGCAGCTACGTCAACATCCGAAAAGGCGAGCTCTACCTCACAAACGCGACAATTAGCGGCACTACCGGCATCCCGATTAGCACCGATGAGCAGACCAGGGAACGCAAACTACTAGCCAAACGCCGCGAAATCGACAAACTCATCGCCGCCAAACAGCAGGGAATGACCATTATACCACTGGAATTATTAACCCAAGGCCGCTTCATCAAGCTAAAAATCTCGACCGCCAAAGGCAAAAAAAAGTACGATAAGAGACAAAGTTTGAAGAAAAAGGATGAACAGCGCCAGATCAGCCGCCAGCTTCGAAGCTAGCCAAAGAAATGTGGTAAAATAAACTCTATAGAGAGAGAGAATGAGAATAGCCACGATGGTGCGCGGTTACATTGCCGCTCCAGGGCCGAAAGACATAGTCTACGCACCTATAAATTTAGCGGTTACCATCGCTGAGGGTCTAGCCAAAAAAGGCCACTCGGTTGACTTTTATGGCCCCAGCGGGACCAGGCTTAATGCCAACGTACGCACCCGCAACTTGCGCGCCCTAGTTCATAACGACATCGAATTCCACGAATTACTCGAGAGCGTCGACCTCCTAACCCATTACGTCCCAAGCCTGTGGGATCAATTTCTGACCAGTGAGATGTTCCGGCGAGCGCAAAAGGGCGAGTATGATTTGCTGTATTTTCACCATCCGGAAACCGCGCTGCCTTACGCCCAAATGTTTCCTAAAATTCCGGTAGCCTATACCTTGAACGATCCAATTTTCGGCTGGTATCAGGAAATTTTTGAAATGTTCAAATCGTCAAACCAATTCTTTATAAGCATCTCGAATAATCAGCGTAGTGCCGCCCCGCAGCTTCAATTTGCTGGCACCGTCTATAACGGTATAGACACTGGTAAGTTCAAATTCTCCGGCAAACCGGGTAAATATTTGCTTTTTGTCGGCCGAATCGTCCCGGAAAAGGGGGTGCACGAAGCCATTCAGGTCGCCAAAAAGTCAGGCGAAAAACTACTGATCGCCGGGCCGGTTTACGCTGACAAACACGATTATTTTGATAATAAGGTTCAGCCTTACTTAGACGAGCAGATTCAGTATCTCGGTCTCGTGGATCACGATAAACTCCCCAACCTTATGCGGCAAGCCAAGGCTCTTTTAGTCCCGATTAAGTGGGATGAGCCGTTCGGTCTGACTATGACCGAGGCGATGGCTTGCGGTACCCCGGTAGTAGCTTTCAGGCGAGGCTCCGTGCCAGAAATTGTCCAACACGGTAAAACCGGCTTTATCGTGGATAACGTTACAGAGATGGTAGCGGCACTGGGTAAAATTGATCGAATTAAGCGAGCCGATTGTCGCAAATTAGTATTGGCTAAATTCTCTGACGAGACGATGGTCGACAATTATGAAGCCACCTTTAAAAACATCCTGAGAGTGACCCGGCGGGGCGGCCTCTCAACCGTTTCTATAAAACGTAGTGCCCGGCGTGCCGTCAGGGGCATAGGTAGTGAGCTACTGAAAGGCCGGGAAATCAACTTACCCGCAAAAGCCAAACTACGCTCCAAAAAACCGCGCCGCCGCTAAAGTGTTCTAAAACGCTTGTGCTAGCACTGAGCCAAGACTATCATAGGAGATAATGATGGGTGGAAGATGGCTCAGGATAATTTAGCTCCCGGCGCGCCGGGTATGGACGCGCGCTGGGCGCCCGGACCAAAAGACGGCGTCGGCACAGCGCTAAATGATACCAGCAACGTCTGGTTTACTGTCAGGCACGGAATTTTAAACGAGGTTTTTTATCCGCAAGTCGACACGCCATCGATCCGCGATCTGGGCTTAATAATAACTGATGGCGACGATTATTTCTCCGAGGAATCAGCTGCTGTCGATTCAAAAATCGAACGGGCCGAACAGGCAATTCCGGCATACACACTTACTAATTCAGCGCACGATGGCCGCTACGTTATCAATAAGCAAGTCATCAGCGACCCGGAAAGACCAGTAGTATTACAGAGAATATCTTTCCACCCGAAGGCCGACAAGCTTAAACTTTTCGTTTTGCTTGCGCCGCACCTCGGCGATATGGGCGGCAACAATACAGCCTGGACTGATGAACGGAACGGTAACTCGCTGCTGCTAGCCGAGCGGGACGGTTGCGCGCTGGCACTAGCAGCTTCGGCGCCACTTACCAAAGCTTCGGCAGGGTTTGTCGGCACCAGCGACGGTTGGCAAGACCTTAACCAGCACAAACAACTGACTTGGCAATACACCCGAGCCGAAAACGGCAACACCGCCCTCGTCGCCGAGATCGATTACTCCGGCGGAAATTTCACGCTAGCGCTAGGCTTTGGCCGCACCACTGATGAAGCTACCGACAACGCACTCGAGAGCTTGAAGCGGCCATTTAATGAAGTTTGGGATGATTATATTAACGGCTGGCAAAAGTGGCTCGGCAGCTGTGGGGCTAGGTTGCCAAAAAGCGCACCGGCTTTAGCTCACATTAGCCTAACGACGCTCAAAACCCATGAATCCAAGAATCCAGGTGGTGGCTTAGTGGCCGGCCTGGCCAGCCCGTGGGGTTACGCCAAGGGCGACGATGCCAAGATAGGCTATCACGTCATCTGGACGCGAGATATGGTTGAATCGGCTGGCGGCCTGCTAGCCGCCGGCGACTTTGAAGGTGTCAAGTGCCAGCTGCAACTACTCAAAAACACCCAACAAGTCGACGGTCACTGGCCGCAGAATATGTGGATTGACGGTACGCCATTCTGGAATGGCGTCCAGATGGATGAAACGGCCTTGCCGATTTTACTAGTCAGCTTGGCACACCGCGTCGGCGCGCTTAAGAGCGAGGAGCTTTATGAATTTTGGCCGATGGTGCGCGCCGCTGCCAGCTATTTGCTTAGAAATGGCCCGGTTACCGGACAGGATCGCTGGGAAGAGGACCCGGGCTACACTCCGTTCACGCTCGCTGCCGAGATAGCAGCACTACTTGCTGGCGCCGATCTGGCCGAGCAGGCTGGCGAGCAACTCACTTCCAGATTTCTGCGTGAAACGGCCGATATTTGGCACGACCAGATCGACCGCTGGCTGTACGCCAGTGACACCGACTGGTGTAAGCAATTCGGTGTCAATGGCTACTACGAGAGGACTTCGCTGGTCAACGAAGATGGAGTTCATCGTTTTCAAGCTGTCATTCACGTCAAAAACGTCCCGACTAGCCAAGCGTATCTAAGCGCCGTCCACCTTATTAGTCCCGATGCGCTGGCGCTGGTGCGCTTTGGCTTAAGAACTGCCGACGATCCGCGTGTGAAAGACACTGTCAAAATCATCGATTCTTTGCTGAAAATCGAAACTCCATCCGGCACCACTTGGCATCGTTACAATGACGACGGCTACGGCGAACACACTGATGGTTCGGCCTTTGACGGCACCGGCATAGGCCGCGGCTGGCCACTGTTAACTGGAGAGAGGGCGCACTACGAACTGGCACTTGGTAACAAGACGCAGGCTGAAAAGCTCAAAAAAGATATGGAACAATTTGCTGGCAATGGCGGGCTGCTGCCAGAGCAAGTCTGGGACAGCGATCCGATCCCTGAGCACGAGCTAGAACTCGGGCGGCCAACTGGTTCAGCTATGCCGCTAGCCTGGGCCCACGGCGAATACCTGAAGCTACTGCGTTCAATTGCCGATGGACAAATATTCGACTGCCCGCCGCAGACAGTCAAACGTTACCTTGGGGATAAAGTATCGTCAAAACTGAAGGCCTGGCGCTTTAATCATAAAATAAACACCATTCCGACTGGCAAAGCCTTGCGCGTTGAAACGCTGGCACCTGCCACCGTTCACTGGAGCAGTGATGGCTGGCAGACTAGCCACGACAGCGCCACGACCGACACGGGCTTGGGCGTTCATTTTGTCGACCTGCCGACTGCTAAGCTCGCCAGTGGCGCCAGCGTCAACTTCACTTTCTATTGGCATCACGCTGACAGCTGGGAAGGGCGCAACTTCAGCGTGAATTATATCGACCAAGAATAAAATTATTGTCAATGTTTGCCACATAATCAGAGTGCCGGTATAATTTCATCCGTCATTATTGTTCCAAAATGATCCGGGGTAGCTCAATGGTAGAGCGGGTCGCTGTTAACGACTAGGTTGCTGGTTCGAGTCCAGTCCCCGGAGCCAGACCCAGCAGAGAAAAGTGTAGACCTAGTTCCTAGACCTACAATAACTTCTCTTCTTGGTCAGTCAAGAACGAGTTATGCCGATAATACGGCACAAATGTTGGAACCGTTCGAAAGGACGGTTC
>JARIHJ010000064.1 GCA_029288335.1 Candidatus Saccharimonadota bacterium | reverse complement strand
CCTTATCGTCGGCAGCGTCAGATGTGTATAAGAGACAGACATTCGGCCGAATCGAGCTTCAAAATCAGTGCCAATTTCAAGCTAGCCGACGGAACCGAATTAGTAGCCGAAGTTAACAAACCCTATAAAACCGCTGGCGAAGTTGAGAAAATTCTAGCCGAATGGGCCAACGCTAGCTTTAGCGTCAGCGGCGTTACCAAAAAGCCTGGCGTTAGAAATCCGGCCCCGCCGTTCACTACTAGCACCCTCCAGCAAGCCGCCAGCAGCCGACTGGGTATGAGTCCACGCCAGACTATGCGTTTGAGCCAACAGCTATACGAAGCCGGTCTAATAACTTATATGAGAACCGATTCTCTAAATATGAGCCAGCAGGCAATTAGCCAAATGAACAAATATATTGTTCAAAAATATGGTGCTGACTACGGCGCAATTAGGCATTACAAGACCAGCTCGGCTGGGGCTCAAGAAGCTCACGAGGCCATCCGTCCGACCGATGTTAAAAAAGTAAATGCCGGCACAGATGAGCGCGCAAAAAAACTGTACGACTTGATCTGGCGTCGAGCTGTTGCTAGCCAAATGGCGTCAGCCAAACTTGAAAAAACTACCATCAAAATTCAACCCACTAGCAATGAAGACGAACTAATCGCTAGCGGTGAAATAGTCAGCTTCGATGGATTTTTAAAAGTTTACGGCAGCAGCTACGATGACAAATTGCTGCCACCGGTCAAGCCCGGCGACAAATTAGAGCTAGTCAGCGCTGAAGGGTTGGAAAGCTTGAGTCGCGGACCAGCCCGCTATACCGAAGCCTCACTAGTCAGACAGCTTGAAAAGCTCGGTATCGGCCGGCCCAGCACCTACGCACCGACTATCGCCACCATCCAAAGTCGCGGCTACGTAGAACGCGGTGACGTCGAGGGCGAACCGCGCAAAATCATTAAAATTACACTGGCAAACGGCCAGATTGCTACGACCCAAGATGAGATTTTCTACGGAAAAGATACTAATAAACTACTGCCAACCGACACCGCCAGAGTGGTAACCGACTTTTTACTCAAGCATTTTGATAAAGTGATGGACTACGATTTCACCAAGCAAATTGAGGCCGAACTCGACGACATAGCCGAAGAAGAAAAGGACCGCTTAAGTGTTCTGAGTGAGTTCTACGAGCCATTTCATAAATCAGTTGAAGCCAGCAGTGAAGTTAGCCGAGCCGAAGCCGCCCAGGCCAGGCTAGTGGGTAATGATCCAGAGTCTGGTAAGCCAATTTATGCTCGTTTCGGTAGGTTTGGACCAATGTTGCAGAAAGGTGACAAAGAAGATGGGGCTGACGGAGATAAACAATTAAAGCCGGCTTTTGCACCGCTACCAAAAGGCGCCAAAATCGAGACGATAAGTCTAGATGAGGCACTAAAAATGTTTAAATTACCCCGATTGGTAGGAAAGACCGCCGACGGGCAGGAAATTATCTCTAACATCGGTCGATTTGGACCCTACGTTAAGATAGGCTCAACTTTTGTCTCGATCAAGCCTCACGACCCCCACGATATAAGTGAAGCCGAGGCCCGCGAATTATACTTACAAAAGCTTCAAAAAGATGCTGAGAAAAATATCGCTGACTTTGGCGACGGCCTGAAAGTACTTAATGGCCGCTTTGGCCCTTACGTCACCGATGGCACAAAAAACGCCAAGATCCCCAAGGATACTGACCCGAAATCACTCGATGCTAACGCCGCTAAAGAATTGCTAGCGAAGGCGCCCGCTAAAAAACCCTTTCGTCGTGCCAAGAAGTAACTTTTGTAGGTCAACCAATTTTGTGAGCTTGCTTACAAAGACTATGCAAAGCTAGCAACTTTGTGCTAGAATACTCCTAGGGGTTAGAGTCAGAAAACTAATCTGAAAACTAACTTGACTTACAAGTGGTAGGGTTTTATAATCTAAGATATCAAGGAGCAGGAGCTCGAGAGTGGCCGACAACAGTACCAACAGTAAAGCTAGCAGTATTAACTCCGTAAAAGTAGTCAAAGACATACTTGACACTATTGAGCGTGAGCGCGAAAGGGAAATTGTCGCGCGCCGCTTCGGCTTATATGACCGCAAGGAAACACTCGAGCAAATTGGCGAACATCTCGGCATCACTCGTGAGCGCGTCCGCCAGCTGGAAAAGGCAACCGTTAACCGCCTGGTAGCTGCCGGCGAGGCAGGCAACTTAAAGGATTTATCTGACATAGAGCAGGTGATTGCCAAAGCCATCGATGCCGACGGTGGTGCTGCGCGTATCTCAACATTAACTCAACAAGTCCTGAAGAGCGAGGATAAAATCGAGCAGTCACGCCTGGCTTTTATCGTGCGTTTGTGCCCAAGTCTAATTTCAGTTTCAGAGGATGACGATTTCTATCAGGCAGCGGCCAATACCGACAAATTTAGTAACGAAAAAGCCCTCAAGAGTACGGTTTCTGGCCTGGTTGCCACTGTCAAACAGATTGGCCACCCTGAAACTATTACTGCCATCGCGAAAGCCGCCGCCATAACAGATCAGGCGCAAGCAACCGCTATGGCCACAATCAGCAAGCACCTGACTAGCCTGAACGGGCAATGGGGCCTAGTCAAATGGCCACTAGTGAATCCGAAGAACATTCGCGACAAAATTTACGTTATTTTGAAGCAAAACGGCAAACATATGCACTTTAGTGAGATCGCCGAAGCCATAAAAAATTCTGACTTTAAGCGTAAAGATGTCACTGTCCAAGCCATCCACAACGAGCTCATCAAGGACAAGCGCTTCGTCCTAATTGGCCGAGGTATTTACGCTCTTAAGGAATGGGGTTACGAAAAGGGCACGGTCGCCGACATCATCGCCGATGTCCTAAAGAAAGCTAACCAGCCGCTCCACCGCGACGAAATCGTCAAGCAGGTCCTAAAAAACCGTTACGTTAAAGAAACCACGATTTTGCTAAACCTCCAGGGCAAACCACAGTTCAAGCGTGTCGCTAAAGCCACTTACGACCTTGCCGAAGCCGAGTAGGGAAGCTGCCACGTGTCAAGTGAGACCAACAACTTTGAGTTCGACCTGGTAAGATTTGAACACGGTGAAGAACAAGCCGTGCAAGCAGCTAATCTGTCTTTTGTAGAAGATGCGCTTGCCAACACTTATCTTCCTCCAACTTTCAGGCTAAAAGCTCCAACTCTAGAAGGCGTGCGCAACAACTGGGCGGCAAGGCAACGCTTATTGGACGCCTTGCGCGGCGAGCACTTTCTAGGAAATATATTAAATATTCACATCGCTCCTTTAGAAGAGCCCGCAGAAAGCTTGATTGAAAGTGGCCTATTCCACAGTAGACGTAATAATTTAGATGAATTAGGCACCGATGTCGTAGGTTTTATAGTGAATGCCAGTCTAAGTTCGGTCTTGGCCAGTGATGCCGGGACAATCAGACGTCCCGTGTGGATCGTTCGTAGTGCCAATGCGCAACAAATCAGCGCTACCCACATACTCTGGCGGCGCTATATCGGAGATAACACAGCTGCCAATAAAGTCGAGGAACTACACGCCGATTCAGTTCGAAGAGGAACCAAGTTAAGAACTGCCGCGCCTTCTGACGGCCGGAGAATATCAGCTCACCGGACTTTAGATGATGGCCACCATAAGGTCAGTTAAAGCTGCTTTGAAGGATCTACCACTTAGACACTAAGGTGTTTTGCTAAAAGAACATTTTACGAACATTACTACTTATACTGGCTTGAGAGTGAAACCACGTGAGGCTTCAAATGCAACGTTTGAGCCAGAATAGGGTAGGATTAAAGAACCATTAAAAGATAAGTAGCGAAGCAGCAAAAAAAAATAGCAAATCCAGGCGGGTGAAAGTAGCGATATCCAGGCATATACATTACGTCGCACAATGTATCTTTTACGACTATTATAACAGTGTCTTTGGATGACGAGTGTACCCTCCCGGGCAGGGGGTTTACTCGCTAGTCTTCAGATTCGACGGTTTTATCGGTAAAAATAAATCGAAAAATACTTTAAGGCCTTAGTATTAGCGCTGAGGCTGACGCCACGATGCTCACCAATCTCTGCACTCCATAGTGACATATATCACGAGTTAGTTATTTGACTTATCCACAGTTAGTTACGTAAGTTTGCTTTTTTATTGATTTATCCGCTTTATATGCTTTTTTGTCCCTACTCCTCTGCCCTTACAAATTTTTGTAAAAGTTTGCTTTTTGGTAATTAATAATTCTTAATATATTTTATTTGTAGTTCAACGGATCAAATATATACTGAACAAATAGCGAACTAGTGGGGCACTAGGGGGCTAGAAACTACTTATAATAGGCCCTGCCAGCTAGGCGCACATCTATGTAGCTACTGGGATGGACTCCCTGTTTACTCAAGTAATGCGCCGCCGCCAAGTAAGTGCCCGCCTGCTCTTCAGCATTACCCTGCAAGTTGAATTTCACGAAGTAGTTCTGCTCTTTTGGCGTTAGATCTAGCTCTGCACTTGCTTTTGGCAACACCAACTGAGAGGAGCTGACCCCATTAGCCGCTAGCTGTGCCAGCAGCTCGCTGATAAAGTTAACATAATTTGCCGGCAGAATAGGCCGCCCAGTCACTGGACTAAGATTACTATCATCCACTACCAGGGGTAGGCTTGATTTAGCCGCCGAGCCTATACCAACCACAATCCCACTATTGCTCACTAAGTACTTATTGTTGGCGTCCTCTAGAGTCAGTACCGGCTGGCTTAGTTTTAAGGAAATTGTCGGGCGCCAGCTAAATACTGAGTAGCTAACATTAACGCTATTAATTTCTGGAAACTGCTTTTTGAGCTGGGCTGCTAGCGTACTAGAATTCAGGGTCAGCTTGGTGTGGTCGGTTAGTGAACTACTTAAAATGTGTTCAGCCGCAGTCTGATAACTAGCAGTTGGCAAGCTCGCACTAGCTTCCGACCCGCCCGCGATCACAATTTTAGCATTTGAGCTTACAGGCAACTCTAAAATTAGTACGATAATTATAACGGTTAGCGCCATAATAAGCTTCAGCCGGTTGGCGCCAATACGTCTTTTTTGAAGCTGAGTAGCGTCGTTACCACGCCCAGATTTTTCGCTAGTAAGCGCCCGATTTTGGTGATAGCTATAGGCGACAGGTCTAGTAGCCTGGTTAGTCGTGACCGGCCGACGACCAGTATAATTACGGGCCCTAGGCTGGTTAGAGCGGTGCCTCATAATCCTAATAGTTATCTTTCTTGTTGTTAATATCACTACCAATATTTTTAGCAATGTCGCTCTTATCAGCAACACTAATTAGCAGTTTAGCTAGCCTGCTGGCAGCGTCAGGCTGAGCTAATTTAGCTAAATTACTGGCTAGTTTACGCCGTTCCTGAGCATCAGATAGAAGGCTCCTTAACGCTTTCAGCAAGTCATCAACGATCGATTCTCCCTCTGTAACCATAAGCGCTGCGTCGTTTTTCTCTAGCACTTTGGCGTTTTTGAGTTGATGCCCCCCAGCTAGGTTGGGATTTGGCACAACGATGCAAGGCTTACCGAGTATCGCAAACTCAGCAATAGTCGTGGCACCTGCTCTTGTGATAATTACATCACTAATTAATGCATATTTTGCCAATTCACTACTAAACCCAATCGTTCGAATCTTGCTCAAATCGTCTGGCGAGAGCCCCTTTTGATAGCTGGCGTTAACGGTCTGTTCCTGGCTCTCACCAGTGAGGTGCACTAGCGCTAGCTGCGGAAATTCTTCAAGTAGCTTGGGTGCTAGCGCTACTACAGCCTCATTTAATCTTTGGGCGCCCAGGCCACCACCAGTGACTAGTACTAACTGCTTAAAATGGCTTAAGCCTAGCTCATTTTTAGCTTCTTCCTGGTCGCTAGCGCCAGCTAGATAAAAATCAGCTGCAACTGGAATACCGGTCATTATCGTATTTTCCGGTGGATAATTTTTGTATTCACTTGCCGATAGAGCCACGGCGTGATATTTAGCCCAGCGTGCAATTATCTGATTAGCTAGGCCCGGAATCGCATCAGAATCGTGAGTTATGTAAGGAATTTTGCGCCAAGCGGCTGCTAGCCCAACTGGCACACCCACGAAACCACCCTTGATAAAAATTGCATCTGGCGCTAGACGAGCAAGCAAAAAATAACTTTGAAACACCCCTGCCATAAAACGAAAAAGATCTCGAATGTTGAAGAACAGCGTCTTAACATCTAATAACTGCTTGAGTCCCTCGCCGTGATAACGACGGAATTTACCGGCACTGATGAACTTAGCCTCGTCAATCACCGATTGTTCGGCAGCGAGCTGGCTAAACTTGTCATCCTTCTGACCTACAAATACTAGCTTGACCCCAGGCGCTAACTTCTTTAATTCAGCCGCGGTCGCTAGTAGCGGCGTAATATGTCCGCCCGAGCCGCCGCCGACTAGGATAATCACCATCTTTAATCTCCTTTGTGCCGGCGCGGACGCGCGGCGAACCAAAACTAGTATAACGCGAAACCTGAAAAACCAATCCAACGGCCCCTGCTGAGAAAATCATACTGGTACCTCCGTAGCTTATGAAAGGCAACGTAATGCCCTTAAGTGGCAACAGTCCGACCATACCACCAATATTGATGAGTGATTCCACGGCTAGCCAAGTAAAAGCACCAAAGACTATTAAACGGCTGAAATCATCTGGAGCCCGCTCGGCGATTAATTTTATGCGAGCAAACAGGGCTATAAATAGAAGTAATAATATAACGCAGCCGACAAAACCAAATTTCTCAGCGTAAATCGCAAAGATTGAGTCATTCGACGCTTCTGGCAGATAGCCATAGGCCTGCACGCCCCGCCCAAGGCCCTGACCAATAAATCCGCCCGAACCGACCGAAATTAAGGCCTGACAGGCTTGGTATCCCTTGGCCGTTTGGCAGCTCTGGGTCGGATTAAAAAAAGTATCAAGCCGGGCACGGCGATACGGGCTGATCGCCACTGCCATCAGGCCGAGCAATAAAATTACGCAGCCAAAAATTATGATCTTCTTAAACGGCACACCTGAAATAAAGGCTAGTGCGGCCATCATCATTAGGATGACGCCGGCCGACCCCAGGTCACTCTGGAGGCCCACAATGACTACCCCAACCACAATCAGAACTATGATTAGCGGTTTGAATGTCGCAGCAAAATTCGCTATCTTCCCATTGGCGCTATTCTTGGCTAGCAAACTGGCTAACCAAACCAATAACGCAAATTTAAGTAGCTCGACAGATTGAAATGACAAACTGCCTAGTCGGACCCATCGATGAGCGGGATAATTCGGATTAACGGGCAAAACCAGTGCCACCATCGTGGCTAGCGCAGCCAGAATTAACAGTGGCTTAGCATAACGCCGCCAGGTGGTAAGTGGGATTTTGCTAGCCGCTACAAATGCAATCACTGCTAGGGCTATCGCTAGTAGTTGCTTCTCGACATAATAGCTGCCGCTAACGTGACCCATAGCAGCTAGCGCCGGGCTAATCGAATAAATTACTATCAGGCCAATCACGGCCAACACCAGTGTGAGGATTGCCAAGATATAATCCGGCCTATGGCGGCGCACACTACTAGCTGTAATGGTGGCGTCCGAGTTGCCGCTAACCGATGGCCGCTGGTAGCTAGCCCGACTATTGAGCCGCGAATGCTTTCTAGGCCGCATCAGCTCGCATCCCCGAATCGTGTAGTATTATTATAAAATTTCATTTTTGTTTGTTTTCCGAGCTTCTCTTAAATTATATCAACTCTTTGGGGCTACATAACCATTATTAATTAACATATGGGCAAGATTGACGAAGATTGGCTGCGCCACGAGCTCACCGGCATAGCCAGCCGCATAATCGGAAGTATTGGGGTCATAAGCATAGACAATGATGACGTATTGGGGCTTGGCGCCACCAACAAAGCCAATAAAGCTGGCGTTAAATTCATTAGTATAGTAACCGCCGCCGTTCGGCTTGGCTATCTGAGCCGTACCCGTCTTGCCACCAACCATATAATTAGTTTGGTCAAAGTTGACCGGCTCCGCGCGGTTCTCCATCACATACTGCATCAGACCCGCCAGCCCCTGACCAACGCTGGGTTTTACGACATTTGCCTTCTCAACTTTCGGCCCGTTATTTTCAATAACGTTGCCGGTTGGACTGATAATTTGGCTAACCAGGCGCGGCTTATAATAGGTGCCGCCATTGAGCACGCTGGCCAACGCGGCTGCCATTTGCAAAGGCGTTGCCGTTACTCCCTGGCCGAATGAAGTGTTGGCGTAAGTTAAATTAATCCCGGCACTGTTAGAATCCGGACTCGGCACAAAGCCTGGCGATTCGTAGCCCTGGTCTATCCCGGTCTTTTGCCCCAGCATAAAATCATTGGCCATATAATTGTGCCAGATATCACGGCCCTTTTGGTCTAACTGACCGCCGCCCATCTGCATCAGCATCCAAGTCGCGCCGGTGTTAAGGGATAGATTGAGTATATCGGCAATGCTCTGAGGGCCAGCGCTAGGCAAAACGTCCTTAATCGTGAAATTATCGACTATCCACTGGCCAGGATCATCAAAAACGGTAGTCGGCTGGATGACGCCTTGGTTGAGCGCCGCCGCTGTTGTCAGTGTCTTCATTATCGAACCGGGCTCGATATCGTGACTCACCGTCCCATTCTGAAATACATCAGGATTAGACACATTAAAGTACTCAGCTGGATTATAGGTCGGATAGTTGGCCATCGCCTTGACGGCACCGGTGTTAGCGTCAAGTATCAACGCACTGACACCTTGGGCTTTGCCGCTTATATCGCCTTGCTTTACAATCTGCTCCAAGTTCTTTTGCATCGCCATATCAATTGTCAGCACCACGTTATCACCAGCTTTTGGCTGAATACTAATATTGTTCGAATTAGCCGGTAGCGGTACACCGTTTATGTCAGTCACAGCTTTAACTCGGCCAGGCGTACCAGCGAGTTGCTGATTGAGCGCTTGCTCGACACCATACTCCCCTTGCCCATCAGCGTCTACAAACCCAAGTAATTGAGCTGCGCTGTCGCCGTTAGGATAAATCCGGGCACTCTCGGGTTGGGCGCCAATCCCGGGGTATTTATAGGCCATCAACTGCTGTTCCTTATCTTGAGTAAGGCGTTTCGTAATAACCGAGTAGCGCGTCCCCTTAGCCGTCAGATCACCCATATAATCGCTCGGATTACCACCAATAATTTTAGCTAGAGTTTCAGCGATTTTATTTGGCTGACTAATATAGACCGGATCAGCATAAACTGTGTAGACTGTCTGGTTCAGAACGATTGGCACGATATTACCACCCTGGTTAGCCTCGATTAGGCCGCGCTGTGCTGGGATAGTGTACTTCTTCAGCTGGTCAATCATAGCCACGTCGTGATAATGACCATAATCAATCACTTGCAAATAAAATAGCCTGATTATGAATACCGCAAATACAACTACGATAAGCGTAAATAGCACGCGGACACGCTTAACCGATTTTATCGCCGCAGCCGGATTGACACGCCAGTCCATATTTTATAAATTCTTTGTTTTATGACCGCCTGCTTTTCTTTAAACAGCCCACCGACTTCACCTGGCTTTATTATACAACTATTAGCTCAACTTCGGCAAAACTATTACTGGACTGTGCCACTAGGAGTGACGGCTACCATTTTCTGGGCTGGTGCACTGCTTTGGACTCGGTCGAGTGACTGTAACCTAGCTGAAGCTACTTGTAAACTGCTATGTTCATTCTCGAGCGACGCTTGCTGCTGCTGCAGATTGTTGATTTGATAACCATAAGCGTTAGTCTTTGTAACCTGCGACAGATACAGCAAGCCCAGCAGGCACGCTAGTACTATCAAAATAATCGTGTTGCTCACCGGACCAAGCGCCTTGGCGCTAGCTTTGAAGCTAACTGAATTGTGGTTGCGAACAGCGTAGCGCTGTCGGCCCACTGCGACGGAACTTGAATATGTCATTTCGTCTTTATCCTTTTTATTTTTGTTTTTATTTGGAGGCGCTAGTTTTTAGGCTAGCGCCAATTTTGGCTTAAAGTCAGTTAGACTACTCTAACTTTTACCTTGTAAGCCCGGGAGTTATTTTTTACCTGGATAGGCATTAATAATTCCCCTTTCTATTTATTTTCGCTGCGCAGCTCGGAGTTTAGCGCTTCGAGCGCGCGGATTGAAAGCTATTTCATTTTTACTAGCCGTGATTGGCTTTTTGGTAATGAGGCTGAGCTCGGCATCGTAGCCACTAGCGTGTTCAGCTAGAAATTGCTTAACTAGCCGATCTTCCAGACTGTGGAAGCTAATGATCGCCAGCCTGCCGCCCGGTGCTAGTAAATCTAGCGCTCGCGGCAGCATTTTTTCCAGCTGGCCTAGCTCATTGTTGACTTCTATTCTGATCGCCTGGAACAGTCTCGTAGCCGGATGAACTTTACTGTGGACTGGCCAAACTTGCTTAGCCAGTTCCGCTAGCTCAATAGTGTTATTGAGCGGCCGATTAGCCACAATAAATTTAGCTAGCTGTCTTGCCTTTGGTTCTTCACCATAGCGGCTAATAATCTCGGCTAGGTTTGCTTCGCTGTAATTATTAACCACCTCTCTAGCGGTCAGCTCCTGACTAGCGTCCATTCGCATATCAAGCGGAACGCTGTGCTGAAAGCTGAAACCGCGGCTAGGATTATTAAGGTGCTCAGATGATACACCGAGATCGGCTAAAATCAGATCAAATTTGGTGCTCGTCTTCACTAGCAACTCACTGGCAGTTAGAAAATCCGAATGGATGATCTTAGCACCCGCAAATTCCTTAGCTAGCGTTTTTATAGCGCTAGAATCACGGTCGACTAGTGTTGCTCGGCTGGAGTTAGCGATTTTTTCTATCACTAACCTAGCGTGGCCACCGTAGCCAGCCGTGAGGTCTAGATAGCTTTCACCTTTTTCGGGGGCTAGGACTTCCAGAACAACGCTCGCCAGCACTGGAATGTGCTCTGATTTTGCCATATCTCTGGCAGATCTCTTTTGTTTTTGTTTTGGTGTTTGTTTTTAGCTTAAATGCTAAGTCAAAATCACCTAATCAGCAGCCAGCTTTTTGTTTTTTTGGGGTTTTTGTTTTTGTAGATACTTCCAGGTATTTATAGAAGCGACCGGTGTAAGAAC
>JARIHJ010000055.1 GCA_029288335.1 Candidatus Saccharimonadota bacterium | reverse complement strand
ATCAAGTGTGCCGAGAGGTGCGATGGCCGGACACCTATTAAACTTCAATGTTTTAACCGACAGTCTCGCGGGAGCATCCGGATCCTTCGTAAACTGCCACCGCTCAGCCAGTTGATTGGCGTCCAAATTTACGAATTCACTGGGGTCATAGCGCAGATCATAGACTAGCGCAGCCCCACTGCCACTAGCCGCTAGCTTGATAGCAACACTAGTTTTTTCAAACTCGCTAGGATACTTGCCGCTGGCGTAAACAAACGGCTGGGCAGAATTGACTAGCTCAGCTGCAGTAGCTTTATCGCGGCAATTAAGCAAATAATCGAATAATTTCGGCTGCTTGGTCTCAATCAGGTTAGCTAGTGCGATCGTCGCCCGTACATCCGATAGAGCATCGTGGGCATTAGCGTGATCGAGCTTGTTTGCAGCTGCCAGTAACTCCAACCGATTTGTCGGACGGCCTTCGCTGTCCTTTGGCCAAATAATTCCCTCCGGCCGAAGCGCGCGAGTCAGGCGGACCACATCAAGCAAATCCCAGCGGCTTGAGTTATCCTTCCATTGCCATTCGTAAGGATCATAGAAATTACGCCACATTAAGTAACGCATAAATTCGTCGTCGAAGCGTACAGAGTTGTAACCTATAAAAATAGTATCGGGCACGGCAACTTTTTCATAAAAAAGCCTAAGGAATGCGGCTTCGGTCAAGCCTTCTTCTAGCGTTTTTTGCGGTGTAATTCCGGTCACCAAAATCGCACCCGGATCAGGCAGAACATCTGGCGTTAGTTTAATTAATTCGTTAACCGGCTCACCGATAGGTCGCAAATCCAAGTCGGTTCGCTGGCCGGCAAATTGCATTATACGAGCCGAGCGTGGATTAAACCCACTCGTCTCTAGGTCATAAAAAAAGAAGCTAGCCGCCATCTAGTCAGTCTAGCACGGCATGGTATATTCGTTAGTGGGTTTGCGAAATATCTGGAGTCTGCGAGGTCCAGTGAATACCAAGGTTTAAATAACTCGTTGGTGGACGATTCCTCAGGCGGCTGAGACCACGACCAAACAAGCTGGGCTCGGTAACGGTCATTTCATAAGTATAGGCAGCCTGGGTTGATATCTCGGTGAGCCGGCCACAGCGATAGGATGGTATATCTACTCGATAATTGGGTGCAATATCCCACTGATCCCCGAGATAATTTTGCAGTCTTGACGGCTCACGCAGGTAAGCTTTGGCCTCTTCTGGTGGTAAAGGGATAACAGTTTCAATATCATCGTATGGTTGGATATGAATAAGAGATTTTTTATTCATAATTCAATATTATATCAAGCGTTAGCGTTTTAGTCAATAGGCCATAACCAACCACCGAGCTAGCTAATTTAGCGCTTACAGATAGCGCGTAATGTGAACTATCGCAGATTCGCCGAGCGCATTCCGATCAATGTCCAGCGTGGCGTGTTGGGGAAAGGTCGAGCTGCTAAAGTCATCTACGACGACATTAAAAATATTACGGTTTTGCTTATCGTTAGCGTCACACACAAAGATAACGGAGTCGTCCGCGCTAATGCCTAGAAGCTTACGCAGGATCTCCTCGCGCCGGCTGGGTTGATCGGGGATTTCCGGCGCGAAAAATTCGGCGGTTTTCTCCGCGCTCCAAACTGAATATTCTCTTTGGATACGAGGCTTGTTCATAATTACTTAAATGTCTAGGCGCTGGCAAGCTGGTCAAAAATAGGGGTGGGCTCACCTGCGAGAGCGGCGCTCGCGATTGGAGCTTGCAACGCGTCACCCGAGAGAGCTTTAACCGAGTCATAGATCGGCGCACCTTCTCGATGCAATGTGTGAGGAACTGGCACTGAGGTATTCAGCGGGTCAGCTTCAAATAGCGCTCGGTCGAAATAATCTGAAACAATTAAACGGCCGAGAGAATGCGCGGTTCGCTTCCGCCTTGGAATTTCTTCTTCAAAAAATTTAACCGCATAATTACCACAAGTGCTTTGTATTTCCTGATAAGCTTCCAAAATATCAGTTTTTATCAATTTGGATTCCTTCATAAGCCTTTCTTGTTCTGCTTCACTAAAACCAGGTATAAGAAGGGTGCTGGTTTTTATATGTGGTAAAAATTTCAAAAGATTCTGGTTCTGTTCCATTTTTATAAAATACACTCAAACTTATAATATGTCAATACTTGAGTGACCTTTCACCGACACTGACAATATCGCCGATTAAAGCGCCGCGGCGGGCGAGTTCGTGAAGGATGCCTTGCTTTCGCATAATGTCTTTTAGGCGAGCGACTGACTCGGTGTTGCTAAAGTCAGTTCTAGCCGCGAATTTCTCAATCTTTTCCCCAGTAACTCGCCAACCGTCAGCGGTTTTTTCAATTTGCCAACCGGCGCTATTGTCGGCTAGTCGGATAACTGGCAATCCGCTCGTTTCCGGCTCGCTAGTTTCCTCGCTAGCGCGGAATTTTTTGACTTCGGCTAGTGCTAGTCGCTTCAGCTCATCCAGGTTATGACCAGAGCTTGCAGAAATAGTGAGAATTTTTGCTTTTGGTGCTATCTTTTTTAGTTTGTTTATCAGTTCGGTAATGTTGCTAGCTGATAGACCCTCAGTTTTATTAATGGCAACGATCTGCGGGCGTTCGCTCAAGTTTACTTGATAACTGGCTAGCTCGGTCTGAATAGTTTTATACGCGCTCGCTATATCAGCTTGATAAGCATCGATCAGGTGAATTAGTACTGCGGTGCGCTCGACATGGCGCAGGAATGCCTGCCCGAGACCCTTGCCGCTAGCGGCGCCCTCAATCAGGCCCGGAATGTCGGCAAAAAGCAGGCTGTTTTTAGCGTCAATGTCGACGACGCCGAGGTTCGGTGTCAGCGTGGTGAAGGGATAGTCAGCGATTTCCGGCCGGGCATTACTGAGCCTCGCTAGCAACGTGGATTTACCCGCATTCGGCAGTCCTACTAGGCCCACATCGGCGATCATTTTTAGCTCCAGCGCCAGCTTTTTGGTTTCACCCGGCTCACCTTTTTCTGCGAATTTAGGTGCCTGGCGGATTGAACTGACGAAGTGAGCATTGCCGAAGCCGCCACGTCCGCCGTTAGCGATAGTTGCTCGCTGGCCGCTAACCGTTAGGTCCGCCAATAACTTCTTACCTTCTAGAATTTGTGTCCCCACGGGGACCTTAATCAGCAAATCATCGCCGTTTTTGCCGTGGCGGCGGTTTTTGCCGCCGGGCTGGCCAGCTTCGGCAGTTAACTCCTTCTGATAGCGAAAATTGGCTAGCGTGTTCTCGCTCTCGCTCGCCTCAAAGACGACGCTACCGCCATCGCCGCCATCGCCGCCATCCGGGCCGCCCTTATCTATAAATTTTTCGCGACGAAAGCTAACCGCGCCCGCACCGCCGGCGCCGGCACTAACCACCACTTTAGCTGTATCAACAAAATTCACCTATAAATAGTAAACAGGAATTAGCAAACAGTAAACAGCTAGGCCGTCGCTAGCGGGAAATGAAATGCTGGTAGGTAGAAACCGGCTGCCAAGCCTGACCCACCCGGTCCCAGCCGGCAATGCCGTTCATATCACGAACTTCAATTTGATTGCCATTCACGGCGACAACAATTGCGACGTGGCCAGCCCCACCGGCCGAGTAAGAATTCTGGGCGATCGCGCCCACCGATGGCACCGAGCTAACTACCCAGCCCGGCGTTTGCGCAGCGTAATAGGCCCAGGTCGCAGCGTTACCCCAGTTGGCCGGAACCGGGATTTGGGTCGCGACGTACCAGGTACACTCACCAAAGTCGTAGCCATTGTAGCCGTAGATGGCCGAACTACCAAAAGCAAAACCCCCGCCAAAGCCGTAGCCGCCATAACTACTGTAAGTCGGCCGCGGCGGAGCGATGCTGCCACCGGGGATGATGATAACCTCACCGACCGTCAGACCTTTCAGCTCGGCGTCGTTATAAGCCGTTATTTCATCGGCGCTTGCACCATATTTGGCGGCTAGGCTAGCAACCGTATCGCCGGATTGGACGGTATAAACCACACCATCGACGGGTGGAATCAGCAACTTTTGGCCCGAACTCAAGATGCTCGAGCCCAAATTGTTCGACCAGCGTATCGTATTCTGAGATAAGTCAAACTTGCTCGCAACGCTCGCCAGCGTATCGCCGTTTTGAACGATGTAAGTCTGGATGTCTTTATTCGAAGCATAGTTACTAGTGACGACTTGCGGCTTGGTGATAACGCTGTTACTAGAGGCGATCATACTAAGCTGGGCCTGGTCAGAATCGGCTTGGTTAACAATAGCCGTAGTCTCTGGTAATTGGGCTAGTTGAGCGGCGGTGGCCGCGATTTCAGATGAGCTCAACGTATCGAGTGGGTTGATCGTGGCACCGTTAGCAGCACTGGCTGTCAGCGATTCGGCGTTAGTATCACTCGAATCGGTCGGCAATAGGATAAAAGCTAGTACTGCCAGCACAATCAATACATTGATGCTGACCAACGAATAGCGGAGCACGCGCCGGCGAGTCGATTTCCTGCGCAGCTTCTTCTTTAGCCTGGCGCTAGTGTCTTCGACCAACTGCTTGCCTTCCCGGCTAACTAGTTCTCTAGCTTGCGAGGTGACCTGGCTAATAAAAATTCTCCTAAAGTGATTTCAAAACTAGCTGGTTATTAGCTTGTTTTTGGAGCCGATTCGACCTGGCTCTTAATTTAAAATACTTGTCAGCTAGCAGATAGTTTAGCCGGACGAGAAGCGTTTTAGCTTTAAGCTAAACTACAGTTCTAGATTTTACCACTTGGGCGGGCCGCTCACAAGTTTACTGGACATTGCAGAGCTTGTGACAGTGAGCAGCAATTTGCGCCTGGTGCTCGGCGGCTGTGGTCGAGAAATAGACCTTGCCATTATCACCGGCAACAAAGAATAGCCAATTGGTATTAGCCGGGTGGGCTACCGCCTGCAAGGCCGTGTCGTCGACATTGCTAATCGGGCCGGGCGGCAGACCTTTATTAATCAAGGTGTTATACGGCGTGTCAAGCTGGAGCTGCTGGCCGGGAGTCAGGTTAGATTTTCCAGCCACTACTGCGCCGTAAAATGCAGTCACGTCCGAACCCAACATGGTGCCATCTTTCAGCCGGGACAAAAAGACTTGCGCCACCTGAGCTCGGTCACTCGGGCTAGCGGCTTCCTGTTCGACTATCGACGCTAGCGTGACTCCTTGGAAAACGTTAAGCCCTTCCTTGGCGAAAGCGGCCCGCAAACTGGGCGTCAGGTGGCTCGCCATCTCCGCCAAGCTTTCGCTGATAATCTGCTGCGGCTGAGTGTTGCTGTCTTTGGCGAAAGAATCAGGATACAGAAAACCCTCTAGACTGGCACCACTCGGCTTGTCGACTAGGGCAGCATTGCCGGCGTAGGCTGCCGGGTTAAGAGCGGCATCGACATCGCTAGCCTTGAAGCCATCATCGATCAGTGTCTGGCGGACTTGGTCCAGCCGAACTCCGGGCAGGATTGTTACCAAATGGGTCGACACCCGGCCATGGCTCAGAATTGACACAATCTGACCGACATCCATCGCCGGGCTCAACTCATAGGTGCCCGCCTTCAGCTCACTGCGCGCATCGGAACGCGTCAGATATAGTTCAAAAGCCCACTTGCTCTTGATGATTCCTTCGCTCGCCAGTTGGCCGGCGATTTGGTCACCGCTGGCGCCGGCAGCGATTTGGACCGAACGGCTGTGCCCTTCTGGGTTGGCCGGTTTTAAATCATTGTAATACTCTCGCCGGGCAAAAAATCCCCCAACTACAATAATGATAATTATTATCACTGCCGCCAAGCCTAAGCGCTTGAGCCAGCGCGGGTAACGGTGGTTTTTTAGTTGGTACTTATTTCGCATCATCACGGCTTAAAAAATTATCCAGAATTAAAGCGGCAGCCAGACTATCAACATCGGCCTTGGCGTAGGGTTGGCCACTTTGCTTCAGTTTGGCTTCAGCGTCGATTGAGGTAGCGGCCTCGTCTATTAAGTATACAGGAAGCTTGAGCTCGCGTTCTAGCTCGCCGGCAAATTGTCGCGCTTCTGTGGTCTGAGGCGTGTCATCGCCATCTAAATTACGCGGCAGGCCGACAACCAGTTGGCTGACTTGATGGTCACTAATAACCTTTTTCAGCTCGTTAATCAGATTAGCGCTATTAGCTAAAGTGACTAACGGCCGGCCAATTTTTACTTCGGCATCGGCAAACGCCAGCCCAACCCGGCTCGCGCCGTAGTCGATCGCCAAAAGATTACTAGCCATTAGACTTGATGAAATCGATCGTGATTTTATTCGGGTCTTTCGGTGCGCTGCCAACCCAGAAGGGCGAAAAATCAACTTCGACTTTGCTGACACCGTTCTGGTTGCTTAGCTCAGAGCGGATATCACCAGCCCGTTTACCCTCGATGTTCTTTTTTAGATTGGCGACATCGAGCTTCGGCCCGATTATGGCCGTAGTGTTGATCTTGACGGTCGCGCTACTGGTAGTCGGCGTACCAACCAGTGAGAAGCTGGCGCTCGATAGGCCGGAATCTAAAACGCCTTGGTTGGGGGACAGTTGCTGCTTGACGTTAGCTTCGATCAGCTTTTCCAGATTGTTTTGGCTCACGCCAAACATTACGTAATTGACATTCTCCGTGACGGTGACGTTGTCGGCTTGATCACCGGCGTTGGCGCTAGAATTAACATCGCTCGGCAGGGCCGTGAAAGTCTGAGGCAAAACCATCAAATGGCTCTGCTGTAACTGTTGCTGGAGAGTCTGCTTGATAGCCGACGTGTCTTGGTTAGCTAGTTGCTGCTTGGCGCTGTCGATGTCGGACTGTTGGACGACGCGAACGATGTTGGATGTGCCGCCGCTAGCACTACCGCTACCGGTTGCGCTCGAGCCACTAACGCTAAAGGTCGCGTTGCTAACGTTATAGTTGCTGCCAGGGTTTTGAGCGACAATATTGACGCTGTTAGATTGAAATCTGAAGCAACTGCCACCACCTCCGGCGTAGCTGAAGCTGGCATCGTTTTGGGTAATATAAGTCAAATTGTTGGTGCTGACGCCGGTACCGGCCGGGACATCTTGAACGGCTGCGGGATTGTTGGTGCAAATCGACATTACAATGCTGCCACTGGCTGGCGTGCCCTCATCCTTTTGACCGCTAGCTGGGACAGTCTGGCTATAGCTTTTGGACTGAGTCGCGGGCGTCGCCGGTACTGTACTGCTCGCCGGATCAACGGTGTTGGCGCTCGAACTGAGCTTAGCTGTAAGACTAACGGGTAGTTGCTGCTGGCTAGTAAAAATTTTGACGGTCGCGTGTGGCCAAACTTCTAGCGCACAGTAGAAAAATATCCCCAGACAAATTAGTGCCAGCACAGCGATAACTACGCCCAGGCGGAACTTCTTGAAATTCGGCACCTTGAGCTTTTTGTTCTTGGCTTTCTTTAACTTTTTGCCGGCACTAGCAATGGGGCTCAGTTCACTGTTGTCGAGTTCGATTGGCTCTTCATCGCTAGCAGCACCAGCCATCGCCGTCCCGCCGGCTAGCCCAGCCACCTCGCCGATGGGCTTATTCTCTGCACTTCTGGCATCAAAAGCTTCGCCGTCAGCCACTTCTTCCGGCTCATCGATGTTCTCAACCAGATCGTCGCTGTCACCTAGAGCTGGAACTGATGGCTTAGACGTCGGTGTCGCCGCCACGTGCAAACCGGCCGCGCCGGCAAGTGGCATCAGGCCAGACTCGCTAGTGACCAACACCAGATTCTTATTGGCTTCGTCGGCCGCGCGCTTTAATAGCTTCATATTAACCAAGCTCTGCATCGCCGTGGCGCGCTTCGGCAGCACCAGCGCCACGATTTTGCCTTTAGCGCTCGTAACCTTGTCGATTATTGCGGTAATTTCGTCGTCGATGTCGACGTAGATGGTGTCTTTTTCGCTAGCCATTTTAAGTCCTTAGCATTCGGTCGATCTTCTCTCTAATACTTCCACTGGAGTCGCCGCCGGTAAACTGCAACGTGTCCAAACCGACGCGAACCAGGCCCATCGCGGTGATGAATGTGTGGTCAGTGACATCGCCAGTCTGGTCATAGATACCGACGACTTGCTCAGGGTTAATATGGGTAACGAGCGGCTTCTTGGTAAATGGCAATTTGGTGTACCAATCATCATTTTCCAGTTTTTCCATCAATCCTTCCAGGCTGGAGCCACCACCGCAGAGGTAGAGCTTGTGCGGCAAGTTGTCGAGTTTTTTGAATTCATCGAGGGCGAGCTCGACGCCGCTGGCCCAGACTTTTAGCGTTTTATCGAGGGCTTTTTGGACTTCGGCGGCCTTGGCCCGAGGCTCTTTGTCGGTGCCAAGCGCTAGTTTGAGCTGCTCGGCCTGATTGAAGGTAATATCCAGCTCGCGCTCGATAGAATGGGTGAAAGCACGGCCACCGATACCGAACATTTTGGTGCCCTGAACGCCGCCATCAGCCACCACGGCAATGTCGGTCGTACCACCGCCCACATCCATCAGAACAGCATCAAAATTACTCCCCTGCTTGTCGCCGATTACCGATCTCGCAACCGCAAATGGCTCAGCGGCAACCGCCAGCAAGTCGAGGTCAAGTTCTTCGGCGGTTTTCTCGAGCGCACCGATGTGGATCAGCGGCGCAAACGCCGTGTAGAGCTGGACCAGCACGTCCCTGCCCTGGAAACCGATCGGATTCGTCACCGGATAGCCATCTATGGTAATACTGACTAGCGCCGAGTTGACCAGCTTGATGCCAACTTCTTTACCCCCGAGCTCGGTCGACAGTTGTTGTTTAGCCCGCGCTTCCGCCCGCTCTTGAACCAGCTTGACGATCTTCTCCATTTCGACTAAATCAATCGGCTTGCCGGCTTCCTTGCGGCTGATTTTGACAGTGGTAGTCGTGCCTTTGACAAGTTCCCCGGCGATGCCGATGACACAGCTGCGGACCGAAATTCCGGCCTGCTGCTCCGCGGCGTTCAGCGCCTGGTCGCAATTTTCGACGACGCTCGCGATGTCAGATATGGCGCCAGCTTGGATGTCCTGCAACCCCTGGTGTGCCCGGCCAACACCGATGATTTCAGCACTGGCGCTATCGCGACCGACTTTGGCGATCAGCGCTTTGACGAATTCCGTGCCAATATCTAAGCCCACCACGTAGCGCTCGGCTGAGCCGCCGCTAGGTTTACTGCGGTAGTTTTTGGCTTTGGCGGCCGCAGCGCTAGCGCTCTTCGCTGCCAGCTTGCCGCCGACACGGCCTAAATTCTTAATTTTATCTAGCTTCATCTAGACAAAAATTATAACACCAAAAGCGTTAGAGTTAAGTCGCATCGGGCGGAAAATGGCGCGGCTTACTTGGTAGAAAACTCTTCCGCGTGTTTAGGGAATAGAGGAGCTATATGCGGGTTAAGCTCAGGGTCTTGAGCAGCGTGCAAGAACATCCTAAGCATCCCTCCCAATTTATCTAGCCGGCCACTAATCTCTCTTTGATTAATATATCTCCTCAGCGAATAAACCGGATCGAAAGGTATATTTGATGTTCTCTCGCGGCCGATATTGACTATTTCGTCATCGTAGGGTCGAGAGCTAAAAGGGCTAGGATAGTAGTATGCGGCTTCGCGGCTCACTTCCTCTAGATCCATAGCAGGGGCAAACGGGTCACCCTTTATCTCGTTCAGCTTATTCTCCTCAGCCCCATAAATCACCAGTGAACTTGTAGAAGTCTGCCACTCGTCTAATACTTTACCAACCAGGCCGTAGCCACCTTCGTGCTCCGGATAACCCAGTATTACATAGCCAGAGAAATTATGATTTCTTTGCTGCTCCGGTCTAGCTTCTGCAAGCAAATTATAAAAGCTGCTAATCCTAAGTCTAGATCGCGGTTGCGCTTGGCCAACTCTGAAAACGGCTCCAGTTGGCGGCTGTGGCGATGGTGCAGTTTCTCTGCTCGCTCTTGTTTTTTCTTAGCTTCGGCTCGCTGGACTTCGGCCGCGCGCACTAATCGTTCAATATTTGGCTTCACTTATAATCCTCTAGTTTAAATGGCACTTAATAGGATACCTGACCCCTTATGAAATGCAAGCTCTAGCGCTTTCAAACTAGAACGGCTTTGATGCGGCGGATGCCGGCTGAGGAACTTTCTTCTTTGGTGATTTTGAACTTTTTGCCGTCTTCGGCGAGCTGGCCGGTGTGGTCGACGTGGGGGCCGCCGCAGATTTCGAGGCTGACGATATGGTCGTCTGGACC
>JARIHJ010000054.1 GCA_029288335.1 Candidatus Saccharimonadota bacterium | reverse complement strand
GATCTGGCTATGCCCTCAATATTGAAGAAATGGCGACGATGTATCACTTGCCGCACACGTCTGTCGAGACGCCTTTTATCCTGTGGGCCAGCGCTCAGACGGCTGAGCCACCGGCTAGCTTGCCGGTCGTTACTAATGAATACAACGCAGAGTTAAGTCCAATTGCGAACACCAATTTCCGTGGCCACAACACAATGTTTGGTTTGTTGCGCAGCGATCGCACTCGGCACCTTTACATAATCGGCCAAACCGGTGTCGGCAAATCGGGATTGCTCGAGCTATTAACGATTAGTGACATTCACAGCCCGTATGGCTTTGCCGTGATCGATCCGCATGGCGATTACGCGATTAGTGTGTTGAAGCGAATTCCGGCAGAGCGCGCTAACGATGTAATCTATTTCAATCCGGCCGATACCGATTATCCAATGGCCTTCAACCCGATGGAGGTAACCGATCCGAAATTGCGTACGCATACGGCTAGCGAGCTAATCGGCGTTATCAAGCGGATGTTCGAATCGTGGGGTCCGCGTCTGGAATATATTTTGCGCTATTCGATTCTGGCTCTACTCGACTATCCGGAAGCTACGATGCTGGATATTACGAGGATTTTAACGGATAAGAAATTTCGGGGCGAGGTCTTAAAGCACGTCGCTGACCCGGTGGTTCGCAATTTTTGGACAGTGGAATTTGCCAGCTGGAACGACAAATTCGCAGCCGAGGCGGTGGCGCCAGTACTTAATAAAGTTGGTGCTTTCACAGCTAATCCGCTAGTCAGAAACATCATCGGCCAGCCGAGGTCTAGCTTTAATATCCGCCAAGTTATGGATGAGCACAAAATCCTGATTGTAAATCTGAGCCGCGGCTTGGTCGGCGAGGATAATGCTAGCCTGCTGGGCGCTCTACTAGTCACCAAAATTCAGCTCGCCTCTATGAGCCGGGCTGACATTCCGGCCGAAGCCCGAACGCCATTTTATTTGTACGTTGACGAATTTCAGAATTTTGCAACCGACAGTTTTGCGACGATATTAAGCGAAGCTCGAAAGTATGGACTGAACCTGACCGTCGCCAACCAATACATTGCCCAAATGAGCCAGGATGTGCGCGATGCTGTTTTTGGCAACGTCGGCTCGCTCGTGGCGTTCCGGATGGGCGCCGATGACGCTAGGAGCATGCAGCGCTATTTCGAGCCGAAATTCGAGGAACACGACCTGGTCCATATGCATAACCGTTATTTCGTTACTAGTCTGACAATCGAGGGTGAAAAAACCCAGGCATTTAGCGCGATTAGCCTGAATTTACCACCGCTGCCGGAGGATAACTCGGCTAGCATTATCGCTCATAGCCGCGCTAGTTATGCCAGCAGCAAAGACTTTGTTGATCGTTACGTTCACACGCGTTATCTCACAGACGGTGAAAGTAAAAAATCCACTAGTATTAGAAGGCCGAAGCTAGCACCGGAAAAAACACTTGCCGCCGCTGCTAAAACTATCGTTAACAATGTTAGCGAAATAGCTCATCCAATTAAGCCAAAGCGCAAGCGCACGCGCCGCCGCAGAAAATCTAGCAAAGTTGCCAATAAGTCGACTAATTCTAGTAGCGACGAAACTATTATTAACCTTCGCTGATACAATCTTGAATTTCTGGCATCTCTAGACGCTTTTTAGCGCTATACTATAAGGCGAAGATGGTTACAAAAACCGGTAAATCCAGAATATCTGACCGCTTGACCAAAAAAATGCCGCTGAGCTCGGTGGCGCTTCTATTGATTGCGACGACGTTTTTGGGGCAGCTACTTGGATTTTTGCGTACTAAGCTTGTGAACGCCAACTTCCCACCGACCGGCCCACACTCTACCGATGCCTACTTTGCCGCTTTTAACATTCCTGACTTTTTCTTCTTTACGATTGCGGCGGGAGCGCTAGGCGTAGCTTTTATGCCGGTGCTGGCTGATCGGCTTTATAAAGGTGATAAAAAGGGTGTTTGGCAATTGTCGGCAAGTCTGATGAATTTGCTTGCTATCGTAATGGCAGTAGTTGGGCTGGTGATCTTTTTCGCGGCCGGGCCGATTATTCATCATGTGGTGGGGCCGGGTCTAGGTCCGCAGCAAGCGCACAATGCCATAGTTATCACTCGGCTGCTAGCCTTTAACCCACTGCTGTTCGCCTTGTCTGGCGTTTTGACAGCTACCCAGCAAACGCTTGGGCGCTTTTTCTTCTTTGCGATCGCACCGCTGTTTTATAACCTGGCGATTATTGCTAGTATTTTTGTTTTTCGCGGTAACATTGGCTTGGTTGGGCTGGGTATCGGGGCGCTGGCAGGGGCGATTTTGCAGCTCATTATAGTAGCTGCTGGACTGTTCAAGCTCAATTTTCATTGGCACTGGCACATTTTGTGGAAGAATATGGACTTTCGCACGATTTTAAGGCAATTGCCACCGCGCAGCCTCGATCAGGGTATGGACCAGCTGATTTCGATAGTCGAAACTCGCTTTGCTACTCGGCTTGGCTCGGGTGCAGTGACGTATTACAGCAATGCATTTATTCTTCATACTGCGCCGATATTGTTGCTCGGTACGGCGATTAGCACGGCAGCGTTTCCGCAGCTTAACGCTCGGCTTAGCCAGGGTAGGCCAGACCTTTTTCGACGAGATTTTATTAAAATTCTGAAAGTGTTGATTTGGCTCACGGCCCCGATCGTGGTCGTTTGTTTTTTTGCTAGAGGCTATTTAGCCAGGCTCATTTTCACGCAAGGTTCGCCGACGATTGCGTTAATCTTTGGTTTCTTGACAGTTGCCATTTTCTTCCGTAGCCTTTACGCGCTTTTATCGCGCTGGTTCTACTCACAAAAAGATACCTGGACGCCGCTCTATGTGTCGATTTTTACAATTATATTCAACATATTTTTAGCTTATTATTTGTCGCAGGCTACCAGCTATGGAGTGGCCGGATTGGCGATTGCCCAGTCGCTCGTCGCGTTGACAGAAGTTTTCATTCTGCTCGTCATAATGGCTTGGCGCGACCACAAATTATTCGGCTGGGACTTCATTATGTCGGTCGGGCGCATCGCATCGGTGACTGGTTTTTCTGTCATTGCCGGCTATATCATTATTCAATTATTGCCGCTCGGGGCGTCTGATCGCGGTTTTGTTACGCTTGGTGCGAAATTGATAATTATTAGCCTATTTATCATCGGTATACATATTTTTGTGTCGTGGCTGTTCAAGTTGGAAGAAGCGATGCCTTTTATCAGCCGCATCAAAAAATTCATCCTGAAGCCCATCGGCCTACCCTACTAGACGAGCCATTTCAAATATTTTAATAATCATGGTATAATATTACAATCATGAGTGCGGGCAATTTTACCCCTGTAAGTGAGCTAGCGGGGCACAAAACCGAGCGTATACATTGGAGTGCGGAGCTACCTGATTACGCACCGGCTGAAGCTATTGGTGTGGATATTGAGCGCCTCGGCAAACTTGCCAGGCTTGGTGGCTGCAATCAAGTGACGATAACCAGCGGTGGCGGTGACGTCACCGAAATGATGCCTGGCGTCAGTAGCGTTGATGAGCATGGCAGCGCGACCGCAACCATGAGCGCCACGATTGTGAAGGCAGAGTTGACGCAGCTGCAGCGCGGAGAAGCGCCAGACGCTTTTGCCCGGAGGCATTATGATTACTTTTGGCCGAATGTGACAATGAAGCTGAACTTGAGCGAGATAACCGACCGTTTGAGCGCCAGCAAAAAGCCCGGCGCGCTGCGCCAACCGGCCGCCTGGGCCGACCAGATCAATAAGGCCATGAAGCAAGGCTTTCGGCGGGTAGCCAGAGAAAACCTTCTGATAAACGCACCACTTGGATACAAGCTTTCGCCATTCGTATGCGAGGGTTTTTTGGCCGGTTGTGGCGAATTATTTTTTGGTAATAATGCTGCGGACGTTTTATCCTATATGGCCGCGACAACTGCTGCAGTCCAATTTGCCCTAGAGCCATTCGACCTGAGTCGTCGGCATGGTTTACCAATCTCCGAGCGGCGCTGGTCGTTCATCCCTGGCCTGCAGGCTGATAGAGTGTTAGCAGTCAACGGTTTGACAAGGACACTTAAACTCGCCAAGTCCCTACGTTAATTACCTCTGTTATAATTAAGCGTGATGAGCCAGGCTTTAATTCGAAACTTTTGTATCATCGCGCATATCGACCACGGTAAGTCGACGCTAGCTGACCGGTTGTTGGAATTGACGGGCACAGTTGATAAGCGCGAAATGAAAGCGCAGATGCTCGACCAAATGGAGCTCGAGCGCGAGCGTGGCATTACGATAAAACTACAGCCGGTTAGGATGCGTTTTCATGATTATGAGTTAAACCTGATCGATACGCCCGGCCACGTCGACTTTAGTTACGAGGTTAGTCGCTCGTTAGCCGCGGTAGAGGGTGCGCTTTTGCTGGTCGATGCCACCCAGGGTGTCCAGGCCCAAACGCTGGCTAACATATACCTCGCGCTTGATGCTGACCTCGCCATTATTCCGATAATTAATAAAATCGATTTACCGGCCGCCAACGTCGAAGCTGTAGCTAGTGAAATCATCAGTTTGCTGGGCTGTGACCGCGAAGAAATTCTGGAAGTCTCAGCCAAAACCGGCCAGAATATCGATCAAGTTTTAGAAGCAATTATTGCTAAAATTTCAGCTCCGAAAGCTAACGAGACAAACGAAACTAAGGCGCTGATTTTTGATAGTTATT
>JARIHJ010000042.1 GCA_029288335.1 Candidatus Saccharimonadota bacterium | reverse complement strand
GTTATACACATAGGCCCTTAATTTTTTGTAAAAAATGTTATTGACAGACGTTATCCATATCGATTATGCTAAGCCTAGCACTGAACAAATATAGTGCTCAAAAACAAAAAACGAAAGTGTTACGACGGCTTCTCGCAAGCCGTCGTTTCTTATTATTAACGAACATCAAAAAGCAGCTAAAGGCGAATATTCATCAGCTTTTTTGCGCAAGCTAAGAACGGCAATTTTACAATTTATTGGACCCTAAAATACGGCTTATGCTTGCCTGAAGCGTCGTTTATTCTAAACTAGTTTAATGATTTCGAGCATCCGCAGCATTTTGGACATTGGAGCTAGCGGCATAATTGTCGACGTACAATGCCAGCTGTCGAAAAACTTGCCAAGCATTGTGATTGTAGGTATGGCTAGCAAGGCTGTCGACGAATCCAAAGAGCGAGTCCGAGCCACCTTCACTAGCAGCAACTTGCAACTGCCAAAGGGCCGCATCACTATTAACCTCGCACCAGCCGATGTACCAAAAAGCTCTAGCAGCTTCGACTTGGCAATTGCTACCAGTATCTTGCTGAAAGGCAAATTAATTAGCGCCAAACACTTGAATAACAAGCAGGCGTTCATTGGCGAACTAGGCCTAGATGGGAGTGTTGAGCCGGTCCGCGGCATCATTGGTAAGCTGCTGGCTGGTCAACAACAGGGCATCAATACCTTTTTCATACCCGCCGGTAATCTGCCGCAAGCCAGCCTGGTGCCGGGAGCTCGGCTAGTACCACTGGCAACTTTTAGCGAACTTTACCAACTCCTTACCAGCGATGAAGAACTGCCGTTAGTCGAAACCGATAAGCTACCAACCGATAGCACTAAATCCGTAGAAGATTTTGAGGTCAATATTGATACGATTGTCGGCCAGGCCAACGCCAAGCGCACACTCGAGATTGCTGCGGCTGGTGGTCATAATTTACTGTTAAATGGTCCTCCTGGGACTGGTAAAAGTATGCTGGCTAAAGCCCTGCCATCTATCCTGCCGCCGCTGGCACCACGCGAAATGCTGGAAGTTACGCATTTACACTCGCTGGCTAGTAGCGACTACGATAAAGTCGTCAGAGCACGGCCTTATCGCAGCCCCCATCACACCGCTAGTCATATTTCAATTGTCGGTGGGGGCGTTAATCTGCGACCTGGCGAAATCAGCCTGGCCCATCGAGGCGTGATTTTTCTGGACGAGATTCCTGAGTTTAACCGCCAAACTATCGAAGCCTTGCGCCAGCCGCTGGAAGATCGGACTATTACGGTAGCTAGAGCCAAAGACACAACCATCTACCCGGCTAATTTCATCTTGATTGCGACCGCCAACCCCTGTCCCTGTGGTTTCTATGGTACCAGCAAACCTTGCCAGTGCTTGCCGCATCAAATTATGCGTTACCAGCGAAAATTATCGGGGCCAATTTGGGATCGGATCGATCTGTATGCCGATGTTAACGAAGTTGAGCACAAGCAGCTGCTCGCACCTACTGCCCAGGATGAAACTACTCGGCAAGCCCGCTCTAGAGTCATTAATGCCCGAAAGCATCAGGCCAAGCGTTATCAGAACGAGAGTAAATTAAACGCCAATATGTCTAATCGCGACATTCACAAACACGCTAAGCTGACGCCAGCAGCTGAAGAATTATTAAATGCAGCCGCCAAAAAACTGGAGTTATCACCGCGTGCTTATATGCGCAGTGTGAAAGTTGCTAGGACCATAGCTGACCTGGCCGGTAGTGACGAAATTCAGCCTGAGCACATTAGTGAAGCTGTGCAATACCGCCCAAAAGCTCTCAAAGTCGACTATTAGAGTAAAAAAAGTTGCTAGCAGTGGTGGCTATCTGTTACAGTGTAGCTAAGTTCGCTAAGTTTTAAGGAGTAAGCTACATCAGCAACAACACTCGGCGGGGCGAGCAAATCCGCGCGTCGCAGTTACGGGTAATCGGCAGTGAGGGCCAGCAGATCGGTGTTGTCAGTCGTGCCGAAGCGCTAAAAATGGCCGCCGACGAAGGATTAGACCTTGTCGAGGTCTCACCGAACGCCAGCCCGCCAGTAGTGAAAATCGTCGACTGGGGCAAATACAACTACCAGAAGACCAAGCAGCTGCAGAAGAACCGGCAGCACTCTAAAACCCAAGAGTTGAAACAAATGCGCCTAGGCCTTAAAATAAGCGAGCACGATTTGGGCGTCAAACTAAGAAAAGTTAGCGGCTTTTTGGACCAGGGCCACAAGGTGAAAATCGTAATTTTCTACCGTGGCCGTGAGAATGCCCACCGCGAACTCGGCTACCAATTGGCCGACCGAGTCGTTGAACAGCTCGGCGCAAATATCGTCGTAGACCAGCCACCACAACTCGCCGGTCGCCAGCTGAACCTCACTGTCAGAAAGAGTTAAACCAGGAGAATAATAATGCCTAAGCTAAAGACCCATAGCGGTACAAAGGACCGCGTCAAGATCACTAAAAATGGTAAGGTCCGCGCCGGCCACCCCAACAAGAACCATTTTTTGCAGAAAAAGTCAGGCGCACGCAAGCGCTCGCTGGCTGGTCTGACAACGTTAGGTAAGGTTAATGCCGCCAGCGCTAAAAAACGCCTAGGAGTTAAATAATGAGAGTTAAGCGAGGCGTCACCGCCCACAAACGGCACCAGAAAATCAGGAAGGCCACTCGTGGCTTTACTCATGGCAACCGCGTAAGTGTTAGACGCGGCAAGCAGGCTGTAACCAAAAGCTTACAATACGCTACCCGTGACCGCCGTAACCGCAAGCGTACTTTCCGCCAGCTTTGGAACGCCCGCATCAACGCTGCCGCCAGGCTAAACGGAACCACTTATTCGAAGCTAATTGCCAATTTGAAGGCCAGTCACATCGAGCTAGACCGTAAAATTCTAGCCGAATTAGCCGTCAACCAGCCAGAAGCTTTCGCTGAAATCACCAAAGCCGTCAAAAAATAGCCCAATTTACACTATTTAATTTATAATTGTAGATGCTAGATTATTAGCTGACTACGTACTTTGTAGTACGAGGAAAGTCCGGGCAGCACAGGGAGCGGCAGTCGCTAACAGCGACCGGGAGTGATCCTAGGGAAAGTGCCACAGAAACGAAACGTCCTTTTTATAGGTCAAGGTGAAACGATAGCGGTAAGAGCGCTTTAGTCACTAGCGGTGACGCTAGCGAGAGGTAAACCCTGCCGGCTGCAAGGAGTTGTGTCGTCAATAGGGTTCCCGCCGACGGCATCGCACAAAAACCGCTTGAGCTAGCGAGCAATCGCCAGCCTAGATAGATGGTCAGCCTCGACAGAACCCGGCTTACGGTAATCTAGCTTTTCAAGTAATTTTCAGTTGCTCGTCGAGGGCGCGATTGACGGCGGCGTCGGCTAGCTTGTTAAGTTCGCGCGGAACGTGCTGGAAGCTAATCTTCTTGAAGCCACCAGCCAGCTGCTTAATAGCGTCATGGATTGGCCAGAGATCACGGTTTTTAATCTTGAAGATGCCTTTCATTTGGTTGACGACCAACAGGCTGTCCATATAGACCTGGACTTCGTGCGCGCCAAGCCGCTGGCAGTCTTCAAGCGCCAGCTTAAGTGCAGTATATTCGGCCTGATTGTTTGTAGTGATCCCCAGATACACTCCCTTGTCGACTAGTACGTTATCTTCGAGGTCCAGGATGACGTAACCGCTAGCACTCGGCCCCGGATTGCCGCGCGAGCCGCCATCAGCGTAGAGCTTAACCTTACTGTGCTTCACACTGGCGGCTTTCGGTGTTACCGGCGGTTTATCACTTAGTAGCTGGTCGATAGCCGCTGCCAGTTCGCGATCTTTGTCGGTAATTTTCTGACCGCCTTCGTGTGTAATGAGCCAGATCTGCACTACATTCCATTCGTTTTCCCAGCGCGGATGGTGCTGATGCGCCTCAGCTAGCGCCGCCACTCTTTCCATAAAAGCCCAGGCTTGCTTAAAATTCTCAAAATTGAACTGCTTATACAAGCCGTGCTTAGTTTCCTGCCACATATTTATATCTTAACATTTGCTAGAATATCTAGGTAAGTTCGGGGTGTAGCGCAGTTGGTAGCGCGTACGGCTGGGGGCCGTGAGGTCGCAGGTTCAAGTCCTGTCACCCCGACCATCCTATGGCAAGAAACTTACAACCCCTTGGATGATCTGGTTCAGGTAACTGAACCCGCCGATTAGGACCAGACCGAAAACGATAAACAGACCGTAAGGCTCCATATCGGCCATAAACCGCTGCAGTGGCTCCGGTGCGAAGGCGTATAAAACTCGCGAGCCGTCTAGTGGTGGAATCGGTACTAGATTAAACACGAATAGTGCAGCGTTCAAAATTATGAAAACACTTAGTGCGTTAGCCATAAATGAGCCAAATATCAGCGAATGCAGAATCAGCGCGCCGATGACCGCCAGCAACAGATTGGACAGTGGCCCAGCTACAGCTATTAAGGCGCCACCAAATTCGCCAAACTTTACCCGTGCGGGATTAAAAGGCACTGGCTTTGCCGCCAAAATTGGCGCTTGAAATAATACGATAGTAATAATCGGCAGCAGTACGGTGTAAAACGGGTCGATATGCTTCAGGGGATTCAGACTTATCCGGCCAGCTTCAGCCGCCGTCGTATCGCCCAATTTATAGCCGACTAGCGCGTGCGTCGCTTCGTGAATTACCATCGATATCAAAATCGATACGATAAGCACAATGATTTCTGAAGTTGATAGGCCGCCTAACATTTAGAGCCTACCCCAAGATAAGTTTATGGTTCTAAAATAGCCCTTTCCGGCCAGAATAGCCACATCGTTCGTCAACGTAGTGATAACTATGCCTCCTCTCTCTGTAACTATTCTGTCTCGGGAATCCTCCATTTTATACCTCATAAATTATCCTCGGATAGGCTCTGCTCAGTATAACATCGGTTGACTTCCCCGCCTTTTAACGCTAGAATTACAGATTGAACTAGGAGTAATTAGAAGTGCAAAAATGCGAACTCACTGGTAAGGGTAAGCAATTCGGCAGAAATGTCAGCTTTTCTCAACGCCACACACCGAAGGTCTGGAAGCCAAACTTGCAGAAGAAAACTATTGTCGTTGACGGCAAAAAAGTCCAGATGAAACTATCTACCCAGGCCATCCGTACGCTCAAGAAAAAAGGCCTGATCGCCTAGCCTCCTCAGACTAGTCTCACCACAGTGACTATAAGTTAGTGGCTGGCTTCTAGCACCACCAGCTGGGTGACATCAGATAGCTCTCCCGGCTTGAGCTTCAGCTTAGCGGTAGTCTCTTGGGGTTCCATCGCCAGCTCCTTTATGGCTTGCCCAAGCGGTTGCTGCGGCACCTCAAACTTCAAGCTCTTATCATCGTAGTGAGTAGGGATCACCAGTCTAGGTTCGATGGATCTAACTAATTTGAGTGCGCCAACGGCGTCGAGCGTATAACCATTGCCGCCGACTGGTACTAACATAGCATCGACTTCGCCGATTTGCTCGAGCTGCTGCTCTGATAATTCCGGATAAATGTGCCCCGTAATCAGTACGGACACTTCGTTATAAACCAGCTTGTACATTGTCGCTTTTAAGCTTCCAGCCTCATCCATATGACCTCTAGCGGCAATCCCATAAACCGACACATCGCTAACCTCGTATTCACCCGGGCCATCGATCAGCAGCTTGGGGCTAGCTTTCTCGGCTAGCTTGATAATTGGGCTGGTCACTAGCACCACATCGCTATCTTTTGTTACCGATTTTGCGCCCAAGCTTGCCAGATTATCATCAATAACCAGCCGCACGTTCTTACCGCTGACAGCAACACAGTTCGCCCCATAAAACTGTAGTTCCACTAAGCCTCCACTAGTTCATTTTTATCAATAATAATCTGTTTTTTGGCGTTCATCACGCTAGTCAAAAAATGGTCGTTAATCTGCCGCCGGTAGTCAAAATCACTTCTAGACAGTAGTGTGTAGCGGATTTCCTTAGACTCTCTGGCCTCTAGCTCATTGACCAATTTGTCGAGTTTGTTTTGGTTGACGCTGCCAACCACCAACAGATCAATTCCAGACGACTCATCTCTCGTAAACTGACCCGTGAATAATGCCAGCTCGACATTACCAAGCGACTCGAAAGCAGCCTCATCCGGGTCACTTTTACTAGACATCCCAGATTTAGTAGCCTTGCCGCTGGTGACAGATTTGGCGCGCCCGAAGATTGCTAGTAGTGGCTTATAAAATTCAAACTTCTGATTGACCTCGTAATAGAGTTTATTATTATTCGTATCAGAGGTGATGATGCCGATTTTGAGCAAATTGCCAAGTTCACGTCGTACTGAGTTGATCTGCTCATCAATCTTCCGGGTAATCTCACGCACATAAAACGAGCGGTTAGGATTAGCATAAAATAATCCCAGCAGCTTAACTCGTGTCTTTGAACCAAATAAGTCCTCAATCATCAAGTCGATTGTAGCAAGTTACTAAATTTGTTCAAAATTATTTATCCAAAAGTGTAGTTGTTAGCTCAACAGCTTGTGCCAATTTATCTCTGTCGGTCAGCCAGTGAATACTAGAATTACGCCTAAACCAAGTCCTTTGTTTTTTAGCTAAATCTAAGGTCGATTTTATGATTTTAGCCCTGGTCTCAGGCAATGTTTGCTTGCCACTAAAGTATCCTTGCCATTCCCTGTAACCCACACCCTTTAATGGCTCGCAATCCCAACCATATTTCTGTGCTAGCACTCTCGCTTCCTGCTCCAGCCCACTAGCCAGCATTTCATCCACTCTAGCTGTAATGCTCGTCACCAATTGATCTCGAGCTAGCAAAACGCCGATCAATAGAGTGTTGGAGCCTAAGGCCGATCTAGTCGGCATTTGCCCATTGTTCTCGATAAGCCGAATGACTCGGCGCTTATTTCTAGCATCAATGGTTTCTAGCGGTAAACGCCTCTCCTGAGCAATTGCTAGCAGTTCAGCCAGGGATAAGCCATTTAGCGTAGCCCTTTCGCTCACCACGCTGGGAGGCAAGAAACTGTAATTATAAATTACGCTATCGACATACAGACCGCTACCACCCACCATTATGGCTAATTTGCCGCGCCTAGATATATCGTCAATGGCCGCGAGCGCTAGCCGCTGGAATTGCGGCGCGCTAAAACCATCTTTTGGTTCAGCTACATCTAGTAAGTGGTGAGGTATACTACCCCGCTCGGCTTGGCTGGGTTTAGCCGTACCGATATCGAAGCCTTTGTATACCGTCCAACTGTCGGCGCCAATTATTTCCCCCTCAAACTTCTTGGCTAGCTCCATAGCCAGCGCCGATTTACCGGTAGCCGTCTCACCCACAATAACAAGCAATTTGTGTGGAGAACTGACCACTAACTTTGCCGTTTTAGGGTTAGCGCACCAGCCGCTAGAGCAGCGACAATAAAAGCAAAAATGACTATCAAGTCCAGCGCCAGCTTGTGGACATCAATAGTATTCACTACAACAGATTGAATAGCCTCGACTACATAAGTTAAGGGCAATACATCTGATAACCATTGTAAAAATACCTGCATTGCGCCTCTCGGCACAAAAAAACCAGACAGTAGGAGCTGCGGCAAAACAAATGCCGGCATAAATTGCACTGCTTGGAATTCGCTCCGAGCAAAAGCACTAGCAAACAGGCCTAACGCCACACCCAGCCAGCCGCTACACAGCGCTACTCCCAACAACGCCCCAAAGTGGCCAATGCTAAGACCGAGTCCAAAGACCGCTAATACCACCACCGCCAAAACTTGAATGATTGTCATAATCGCTAGCGCCAATCCGTAGCCAACTAACAGGCTGAGCTTCGCTAGTGGTAAGGTCATTAACCGCTCCAGTGTCCCCGAACGGCGCTCGCGTAACATCGCAATCGAAGCAATTATAAACATCAAAATGCTCGGAAAAATACCCAACATCAGCGTACCAATCCGGTTGAAAGTAACTAACTGCGTATCCAGCATATAGCGTAAAATCGTCAAGAACAGGCACGGCGCTACCACAATAAGTGCTAGCGTACGCGGATCGTGCACCAACTGGAGTAAAACCCGCTTGGCGGTAGCTAGCGTTTTCATCGCTCTACCTCTGTCAACTTCAGAAACGCCTCCTCTACACTCCTGCTGCCAGTCTGGCTGCATAGTTCGTGGGGCGATTTGTGCGCCAGTAGCCTGCCCCTGTTTATGAGCAACAGCTCGTCGCAATTGCTCGCTTCGCCCATCACGTGACTGGAGACTATGATTGTCGTGCCAGCCTTGGCCAGCGACCGAAAACCCTGCCACAGATCAAGTCGTAGCCTAGGATCAAGCCCAACTGTCGGCTCGTCAAGTACTAACAGCGGCGGCTGGCCGAGTAGCGCAATCGCTAGCGAAACGCGAGTTCTTTGCCCACCCGACAAGTTGCCGACCAGCTGGTCGGCCTGATGAGTTAGTTCGACTCGGCTAATAATTTCGTCAGCATCGGCTTTGGCGAGATGTAACACACTGGCAAAGTAATGCAAATTTTGCCGAACCGTTAAGTCATCATAAATTGCCGAGCTCTGGGCCATATAGCCAATCTGTCCACGCAAGCTAACACTGCCAGCCCGTCGACCCAAAACCGCCACCCTGCCACCAGTGATTTTTTGCAAGCCAACTAGCGAGCGTATCAGTGTGGTCTTGCCGGCGCCGGGCGGACCAATTAGGCCGACAATCCTACCCTGCTCAACGGCAAAACTAACAGCGTGCAGGATTTCGCTTTTTTGTTTTTGCACGCATAAGCCCCTCACCTCTATGGCTTTCATAGCTCTTATGCTAGCACAGTCGCTAGGGTTTACGGCTGCCAGAGCAGGTTTTTGATATCAACTTTATAGTCCTCGGAAACTTCTACGCCTTCAGCCTCTAGTG
>JARIHJ010000041.1 GCA_029288335.1 Candidatus Saccharimonadota bacterium | reverse complement strand
GCCATACCCTGGGCGTGCGAGCTAAAATTACGCAAAACGTGCGGTCGCAAGGCTAGCATTATGCTCGAAAAAGAATTACCGGTTGCTACTACCCGCATCGGCGCCGGCGCGTCCCAAATGTTATTGGTGTACATAGCTACCGGCTGGAAAGATGCCCTCACCGGATCCTCGCAATTGCAATAAGCGTAAGTCAGCACTGGCAGATAGTAGCGGTGCGGCCGGTTATCAGCGTCTAGGGTTGTAACTATCACTTTCAGGGGGTCGATCTTCTGCTCTTCCAGGTATCTCTTTAGCTTCCAGCCAGCGTATGTGATGTTGCCGCCCTTACCGATAATCTCACCGGGAATACCCCTGGGGTGCTTTATAGCGGTAGCATACATAAAATTATCTCTATACTGCTCAATTAGCTCTAGGGCTTGTTTTTCCGTCGCCTCGCCGCCGCGCTCTTCGTAGGCGAGTATCAAAATTATTTGTTTAGCGTCGTAGGCGGAGTTAATTACAGATTCAATGGTCGGCTCTAATATCTCCCTGGTTTCACGAACTGTCGCTATTATTACAGCGTGGATGACCTCGCTTGGCTTAATTTTTAGCGGCTGAGCACTAACACGTTGGAGGTTCTCGTAATGCCATTTTGGACGCCTTGTATCGTCCTCAATCTTGCCGTATTCGAGCTCTTCATTCAGGCGTGGCCAATCTATCCTCTGATATTTGTGCATTACCCGGTAGCCACGAACCGCTGTAATCGCCACCGCTAGCGCCCGGATAATATAAATTAGCAAATAAGCTAGCACAAAAATCGCTGCCGCCGTGACATTAACAACGCTAAGCACAAACGGTAACGCCAGTAGCGACCAAGTAACCGCGCCTGGCAATATTTCAAACAGTCGGTAGCGCCAACCCCGATCGGCTTCATATGGTATTTCGATATCGTGCATAGCTAATGCAGAGCTATCAGAGAGTTACTCACTACCAGGCACAAAATCAATAAGAAGAGGCCGGCAGACAGAACACCAATGGCTAATCGCCTGTCAATTTGGTAGAACCGCCAGCATAACAGCGTCTGGAGAACCAGAACCACCACCGAGAAGATGATAAAGCTAACGATATCCGCCACACCACCGCTCTTGAAGGCCTCGATGCCCAGATTGGCTCGGTAGCCGACGATATAGCTGCCGCCATTAGCGAAACTAGACCGCAGCAGCAGCAATACTATTGTAATAATTGCCACCAGCGCGCTAAGGGCGCTTAAAGCTAACGCTAATTTATCTTCAAAATATTTTTTCGGAATTTGCATTTATCTAATTTTAGCATTTTCTCTGGTGCGCGGGGCGGGAATCGAACCCGCACGCCTTTTGGGCACGACATTTTAAGTGTCGCGTGTATACCTATTCCACCACCCGCGCCAAGAGTAAGTTAATTATAATTCAGGTCTGCAAACTAATCTCTATGTTAAACTTACTCTATGAAAGTATGCACAAAATGCAGACAGCTAAAAGAAGAAACCGACTTTTTTGTCAAAGACCAAAAGAAAAGTCGTTTGCACACTCAATGCAAAAACTGCTACAAACAACATCGACAAACTTATTACCATGAACACTATGCTAAATACCATGAGAGTTATCTGGCTAGAGCAAAATTGCGTAGAGACAGATTACGCAGCGAATTCCGCCAAAATATACTCAAGTACTTGTCTGATAAGGCTTGCGTATTATGTGGAGAAAGTGATATACGAGTGCTCGAATTTGATCACCTTGTGCCGCTAAAAAAAGAATTCACCATCTCACAATCAGTGAGGTTAGGCCGATCCTGGGAAGAAACCCTGAAAGAAATCGAGAAGTGCAGAATTCTATGCGCTAATTGCCACAAGAAGCATACCGCAACTCAATTTAACTGGTACAAGAAAGTCGGATAATCTGGAGGCGCGTACCGGAGTCGCACCGGTGTGGCAGCTTTTGCAGAGCTGTGCCTAACTCCTCGGCCAACGCGCCACGTTCTCCCGTGCGTTGTTAACAGAGATATTATATCAGTTCTTTATAGCAATTAAGCACTAGCGTTGCCAATTTCTCGTTCAATATATTGTAAAACCCCGGCTTAACGGGGTTCTACAATGACGTCTCTTGGCTAGAAACTACGGCTTACTGCTACTGGGAGTAGTGCCGCCGTTACCAGTTCCGCCAGTTGAGCTATTTCCTCCAGACCCAGAAGTACTACCGTTGCTAGAAGAGTTAGCACTGTTATTAGTATTGCTAGAGCTCGGCGTAGTTGAGGAGCCGCTAGGGCTGCCGCCGTTCTTGTAGTAATTGGCGATTGCCTCTGTCACTTTGCCGCTTGGCTTCAGATTTTCCCAGAAAATAATCTGGCTGCGATTTATCTGCATAGCGTCCTCTGGGCCGTGCAGTTCGTTACCTAGTTTGACCAGCTGAACGTTCTGGTTTTGGTTCGAGCTCGCCCCTTCCTTGGGTTGAACGGTTTGCTGAACCTGCAAGTAGAAAATGTTGACTAATTTTGCATACTCGGGATTCAATTGCTGCAAATGACCGAAGTAAACCTGACCATTGGTTAGGAAGATGGCCTGGTATTCACTCTTGTTAATTTGACTGGCCTCATCGTAGCTGTTGCCACGGAAGAACCAAAGCAGTCCAAAAGCAATTAATATTAAAACAATCAATACTAGAGCTAAGCTGGTAACACCGTTGGAACTGGGCCTGCCGGCGCGATTTTTCCCTTTTGCGCTGGTTGTTGGTATAAACGGCTCTGGTTGTGGCCGGCTTTGCACGTGAGTTTGGTTGTGGTTGAAATCCACCCTAGCTTCTCCTTTTTAATTAAAAACGCTTAAGCCTAGTGTAGCCGATGCGCCGAGCTATGGCAAGTCCTTTTCTGGAATAGCTATATATATTAAGTGGTAAATCGATTTGGCGGGCCTTAACGGAAGCTATATGGAACTATTTTGTTAGCAGCTCTAAAGCTGGTTTACTTGAATATCCAAGTTCGGGTACTGGTTCGGCTGTACGGCCAATACACCTTCAGGGCTAAATAATGCGCCGTAAGGTTGTGCTGCACGTTGGTCAATCTTAGATTGTACCTTTGCCCGTGCCGTATCATCACTAGCAGCCTCTAATTGACCCTGGAATACTTGGTCTAGCTGGTGGTTAAGTGGGGTTTCAATCACGGTAACTCGCATTGGGCCAGTCTCGCGGCCAACGGCTTTATCATTTACGTCCTGAAGCTGATTAAAGGCTATAGGTCCAGCAGGTCCTACAAAAACTTGTTCGTAACCAGCGTATTGCGCAAGTGCCTCTGACTGGGTTACCGCAGCATGGCTGCCTGGCATATCGTCTGGGAATACATACGTTTCATAAGGAGTACCTGTTGCGCTCTCCAATGC
>JARIHJ010000032.1 GCA_029288335.1 Candidatus Saccharimonadota bacterium | reverse complement strand
GCTGTAACCTCGACCAGTCATTTGCTGAATTATAGCATACCGCGCGCTGTTGGTCTTGAGGTATGGTAGCTTAGAATGTTGGGGTGGCAGTGTAGGTCAGTGCAGTTGAGTACGAGCCTGGCTTGGTTGTACCAGCAATATTGGCAATATAACTAACGGTGTAGGTATTTGAGTTGGTCGCTGCGCTTGCCGAGGCCACAGTTTCACCGGTAGCGAAGCGGAACGAATCAGCCGTATTGTAGTTGGTTGCCGCCGTACCCGAACCTGTGCCAGAGACGTTTGTTCCGACGCTTGGTGTTGTATTTGCCTTGAGATTGATACCGAACTGGCTCGATCCTTGACTGGATGCGGCATTGGCTGCGAGGGCAGTGATCGTGTTCGCGCCAGAAGTTAAGGTGGTGCCACTCACCGTAATAGCATAACCCTGACTAGCGTTAGTCGAAGCAGCCATCTGCGAGCTAGCATATACGGTGGAGGTTGGTGAGAAGAGCTGGGTAAAAGTAATGTTGCCCGATGTAGCGGTTGTACAGTCGGGGATGCCGTTGCCATTAGTACTGACTTTTCCGCCAGTACAGAAGATTAGTGATTCAGGCATTGTACCGGTCAGCACTATCTGAGTCGAAACGGCTGCGGCGACAGTGCCGGCATCTATAATATCGGCCGAGTTTGGTGTCGCAGTGCTGTAGGTGGTAATTCGGACGAAGAATGTACAATTTGTCACGCCGACGCCGCAATCACTGCCGTCGGGATTAGTGACACTTAATAGTTGAATCGTCTCCGAAGTTGTGCCACTAGGGGTTATTCCAGCGGTACTAGTCAAATAAGGCGCACCGTTAGTCGTATTGACCAGGCTGTTGAAAGTATAGCCTGTCTGGGTGCCCAAAGTGGCAGCAGTCGTGACCAATCCGTGTGGTGTCGTACAGGTGCCGCCGATGTCGATGTTGGCATTCGTGCAATATTGAAACTGGATTGACTTAACAAGAGAGGTTGACGGCAAGGTAAATGTAAACAGATGATTGACGACACCGCTAGGCTGCGAGCCTCCAGCACTAGCGCCCGCCTGTAATGTCAGACTCCGTGCCGTGATATTGGCAGCATAGGTTTCTCCCGGCAAGGCTATTGCTAGAGTTGCCGCAATTAACACCAAGGCAGGAAATGTTAGTATTACCCTTTTTATTCTCACACTCACTATAAAGCGAATGTTAGCACGAGTTCGAAAACATTGTCAACAAAACGCTAGAGCTTTAGAGCGGGTAGCTCAGTCTGCGCGTCAACTAGAAGGTGGCAGTACAGATGTAGGTCAGAGTCGATGTATAGGTGCCGGCTGGCTGGCTACCAGGTACGTTCGCGATATAGCTAACAGTATAGATTTGAGCATCTGTACCGATTGGAGTGCCCGGGGTGCCTGGCGTAGAAGAGTTATACCCGCTGTTGGCTACAGTATCACCGGAGTTAAAGGTAAATAAACCTTTGTCGGCGACACCAGCTGAGTAGGAGTTGTACCCGGTGTTGGCCACGGCGTTATAGTTGGTACCGTTTGATGCAGGGGTGACATTAGCACTACCAGCGTAGCCGCTTGGCAGGTCAGCAGTACTAATGTTTGGTGCGTTCGCGTAGGCCGTACCGTCATTTAAGGCTAAGTTCATGCCGAATTGGCTAACACCATACTGGCTCTGACCGGTCGTTGTCATAGCTTTGATAGTATTTGTTCCTGAGGTCAGTGTTGGACCGTTAACGGTGATAGCGTAGCCGCTACCGGCGTTGGTTGATGCTGCCATCTGTGATGTGGAGTAGGCAGTTGAGGTTGGCGAGAATAGCTGGTTAAAGGCTATGTTGCCGCTGGTTGCCGTAGTACAATCCGGAACACCGCTAGTCTCAGAGATAGTTTCACCTGTGCAAAAGACTAGCGACTCGGGCATGTTTCCTTGCAGGACTATAGGATTCGCTGTGCTGGCGGCTACGGTGCCACCTTCTACAGCCGATCCGCTGCCGTTAGTGGAGCTATATGTAGTAATCCGTACGAAAAATGTCGTATTTGTGGTGGTCGGGTTTTGGATTCCGGCGAATGTGTAAGTTGACGGGCTAGCTGCACCTGGCTGGGCCGCCGTCGCTCGGCCGATGGTTATCACGTTATTAGTGGCAGTGGTATCGCTGGCGTCGACACTTTTTGACAAGGCTAGCGTAGTGAATCCTGTATTTTCTCCCGACTGTGAGAGGGTAGAGATGGATGTCAGCTGCGACAGGTCTAAGCCTGCCGGCTCGATACAGCCGGTACCGCCGGCAACCGGCTCGGCTGTGGTGCAGTACTGGAAGCTAATCGAACCTAGTGAGTAAGTGTCACCTATGGTAAAAGTAAAGGCATGCTTAACTATGTAGTTAACGTTTCCAGGTGTGCCGCTACCTGGCGCTGAACCGCCGACAGCATCGGCTATGAGCGTTAGGCTTCTCTGGCCAGCGAATTCTGTAGCCAGCGCCTGTCTCTTATACACATCTGACGCTGCCGACGATAAGG
>JARIHJ010000027.1 GCA_029288335.1 Candidatus Saccharimonadota bacterium | reverse complement strand
CGCCTAGCGAGCGAGGATTTTTTGAGGAAACGGTGAGTCAGCTAATTGATGATAGCTTTCCGCCCGAATCCGTTCGTTATGGTGGCAGAATAGATCCTTGTGATGCTGAGCGTATCGCCGAGGCGATGGCTGCTTCCAGCTCAAGCCAACCTTCATAACCGCGAAGGCGGCCGCACCGCCAGTGAAAGAGCGCTAGCAATAGCGCTCTTTTTATTGTATGCTGACAAACAGGCAGGAGGTATTAACGATGCTTAATGTGTTATTGTCGGGTTGTTATAAAACGGCCGATGGTTTAATGGGGAGAAATTTTTATGCAGAACCTGTGGGGTTTGGCTCAGTTGTAGAACGGGCCACGCCGGAAGATAACCTTGGACGAATCTCGCTCACCTTTCTTGACGTATCCGGAGGCGTGCGTGGGGTGGGCTACGAATATCCGCCTCACATACTGAATGACGCTGAGCGGCTAAAAGACGTGGTCAAATTCTCGGTAGGATTCGTAGTGCCGGAATCAATGTGGTAGGAAGCAGAATACTCATATAAGTAAAACCGGTCGCTTTAAAGCGACCGGTTGCTGTTTATTGTTTACTTTTTACTGGTTGCTGACTTAGGCCTGGTAGCGGCGGCGGAGGAACAGCCGGGCGGCTATCGCAGCGGCGGTTGTAGCGGCCGCGAAGATGCCGAGGATTTCGCCTGGGCCGGTGTTGACCAGAGTAGTTGTTGGCGGAGCTGGTGGAGGAGTCGTGACAACTACCGTAGTAGGCTGACATTCAGGCGAGTTGGGGGGCAAGTTCTCTTTGCCTGGGATGGTGCACATTGGCTTAGGTGGGATTGTGACGCTAGCGGCGCACTTATCAGAAGTGACATTTTTAATCTGATCGGAGCTGACGCTCGCGACTACATTGTATGTGCCCGGCTGAGCGAAGGTGTGCGTGACACTCTTGCTGACATCGCTAGCCTTAGTGCCATCATCGAAGTCAAAAGAGTAGCTGACGTTAGTGACATTCTCGGCAGTAGCCTGGACGGTGAAAGTGTACTCGTTGTCACTTTGCTTCTCGGCCGACAGGTAGTTACAGACTAGGCTGGCTACCGGCTTAGGTGCTGGCTTCGGTGGAGCTGGCTTCGGAGGTTTCGGTGCAGGTATCGGCGTAGCGTTTAGCGGGTTACCGCAGCTGGCCAAAATCATAAATGCGAATTGGCCGTTCTTCATCACGACATAGCCGTGGATATCGCTACTCAGGAAAGCCGTCTGGTCTGGGCTGTTATAGAAGGTAACTCCCTCGTAGCTAGCCCGGGTGCTGCCGCTAATTGGGTCGCGGCCGGCACTGAACGCGTGGGTAGCGACAACCTTGCCGTTAACAACCACGTCACCGCTTTGGGTGGCGTAGCCAGATACGGCCGTGCTGCCGAGGCTAGCGACATCGCTGGCGCTAATGTGATAGGCGGCGAAAATTTGCTTGACGCCGGCTTCGGAATTGTACTTACTCTGGACTTCGCTAGTGGTCATCGCACCACATTTTATGACCGAGTTGCTGGAACAGTCGCGGTAAACGTTGAAGCTGACCGCGCTGGCTTGGTTAGGAGTAGTGGCGGTCGCGACCAACATTGCGACACCAGCGACAGTCGCCGCCGTAGCAACAGCGGTCAGACGCTGATAAAACTTGCGTAACTTGAACGTTTTCATTGATAATCTCCCTTGCTTAATTCGCTTAAGGGCTCTCCACCGCTAAACGATGCTTTGTATAATACTATACATAAGCGTAATTGTCAAGTCTTTTTACTAAATTAAGTATTTGTCTTAAATATTTGTCTCGTCTGTAAAGTATGCTATATTTAATGGCTGATGAGCGCAGTGACAAATGCTACCGAAGCCAGACAGCGGATTCGTATCCGTTTGAAGGCTTATGATCACAAAGTAATCGACCAGGCCGCCAAACAGATAATCGACACAGCTTTGCGCAATGGCGCCCAGCTGGCTGGCCCTATTCCATTGCCGACGAGGAAGACTAAATTTACAGTCGTCAAAAGCCCGCACGTCTACAAAAAAGGCCGCGAACAGTTCGAAATGCGCACCCACAAGCGCCTAATTGACGTCTTCGAACCAACGCCGAAAACTATCGATAGCCTGATGAACCTATCTCTCCCAGCCGGCTGCGACGTCGAAATTAAAATGTAGAAATAGCTATGGCTGACTTCACACCAGAAACAGGCTACCCCCTGATGAACGAAGGCTTCGGTGAAGAAGATCGCTTTGAGTTCGCTCCTGAGGGGCCAGATGGTAAACGAGTAATGGTTACGGGGGCTCATTTGAATATGGTTATGGATGCATGGAAACATTCACCAAGGGGCCGCTCGGTTCTAGATCCTAACCGGCTCCGAGTATACCGAATGACAGGGGACCCAAGTGGGGATCGCACAGCTTTATATGATCCGTCGATAGGCAACTTCACAGATATAACAGGCCTCGATGACTCTCTAGATGCAGCCGGTAGTGAAATACTAGGCTCCTATTCTCCTGGCACTCCCCATTCTGAAGTTTGACATTCTGGCTGCCCGGACATAACCATAATCTGCGGCTGACCTCCTGAGAAGTGACGTGTTACCATAAGTGGCATGGCTAAAACCAAAAAAAATGTCAAAAAACGGGCGAGCAATAGCGAGCTTGATAGCGTTTATCTCCTTAAGATAGTTTTATACCTTATCATTGGGGCCCAGTGGGTCAGGTTCTCAAGTGCTAGCGGTACCGGCGCTATCCCGGTCCCGGTTGGCTTTATCATCGGCATCCTCTTTGCCGCCCACGATCACTTCAAGATTGACCGCAAAATCGAGTTCGCCGTCCTGCTCGTCGCGATGTTGGTTGGTTTTTTCGCCCAAGTCGGCGTCTTCATTAATTATTAGCGGAGTAGAATAGACAACAGGTTGACAGAGGTAGCTTCCGCCTGTTACTCTATTATGGTGCCTAAAGCAAAGTAGGTGTACTTGGTAGTCTAAATTTATCACCCTAACAGGGATAAATTTACCAGAAAGCCGAGCAGTGCTTTTTGTGCGCTTATTAACTTAAACAAGGTTTTTAGCTAGAGTGAAAGCCCTCATCACCAGAAAACTCGGAATGACCAGCGTCATCGCAGAAAATGGCGTAGTCTCGGCTGTTACCTTGTTAGTCGCTGGCGACAATACCGTTACGCAAGTTAAAACCAACGAAACTGACGGATATACAGCTGTCCAGGTCGGCACCGAAAATGCGAAAAAATTAGGCAAACAACTAGCCGGCCACGCTAAAAAGTCGAAAGTAATGCCAAAGATTATTAAAGAGTTTCGTGTCCAGGAGCTACCAGAAGGCCTCGAAGTCGGATCCACCATCAACCTCGAGGCTTTTTCAGTTGGTGACGAAGTCGATGTCATTGGTACTAGCAAGGGTAAGGGCTTTGCTGGCACCATCAAGCGCCACAATTTCCACCGTCAGAGGAAAACTCACGGTGGCAAAGGCAACACCAGGAAGCCCGGTTCGATCGGTTCGATGTATCCCCAGCACATCTTAAAAGGACGCAAAATGGCTGGCCAAATGGGGCAGGTACGTGTCACCGTTAAGAATCTGAGAGTGGCGCTGGTCGACCCGGAGCGCAAAGTGATCGGTGTCACCGGCGCTGTGCCTGGGCCAAAAAAAGGTGTAATTATTCTGAAAGAGGCGGTTCACCATGGCTAATCCTGCGACTTTCACGAAATCAGGGACTAAGGCCGCTACCCCAGCCAAGCTCGACAAGGCTGTTTTTGGTGTTGATATCAAGCATCACAAGCTGTTAAAAGACGCCTACGATGCGTACTTAGCGAATGGTCGCGAGAACCTCGCTACGGTCAAAACTCGCGGGCTAGTCCGCGGTGGCGGCAAGAAGCCGTGGCGCCAAAAAGGCACCGGCCGCGCCCGTTTCGGCTCCAGCCGCAACCCGATTTGGCGCGGTGGCGGTATCGTTTTTGGCCCAACTGGCCAGGAAAATTATTCTAAATCACTTAACAAAAAGGCCAAGCGTCTAGCGGTTTGCCAGGCGCTGACGCTAGCCGCTGGCGACAATAAAGTTATCGTTATCGAAGACGTCAAAGCGACGAAAACCAGTGAACTCGCCAAGTTGTTGGCCAAGGTCGGCGCCGACGCCAGCACACTTGTCGCTGTTAGCGAAAAGACGCCTGAATTAGTCCGCGCCAGCCGCAACATCCCTGGCGTCAAGCTAGTTGCCGCGAACTATTTAAATATTTTTGATATCCTGAACGCCGATAAGCTAGTTATTACTAAAGCTGGCCTGGAAAAGATTAATAGCTGGCTGGCCTCCACCGCCAAGGCTACGGAGCCCAAGGGAGCAGCCAAATGAAAACGCTAGCTTTGCAACCACGATTAACAGAGAAGACTTATGGCTTGTCCAGCGCCAAGAACGCGGTCTATTGCTTCGATGTCGACGCCAGCGCCAACAAGCACGGTGTTAAGCGTGCCGTCGAGGCCCAGTTCGAAGTAGGTGTCGAGAGCGTGAAAATATTGAACCAAAAAGGCAAAGCTAAACGAACTATCGCGAAGAAAGGCCGCAAAGTCTACGCTGGCCGCGAAGCTCTGGCCAAGAAGGCTTATGTTACGCTAGCGGCTGGCCAGAATTTACCATTCTTCGAAGCGATCGAGGAAGAAGAAAAGAAGCAGGAGCAGACTCAGGCCAAGATGGAAAAAGCGATGGAAAAGCAAGAGGCGAAAGAAGCTAAATCTGATGCCAAGAAGAAGCCAGCTGCGAAGAAACCTGAAGAAAAGCCAGTCCAAGCCGAGAAACCGCACGGCTTTTTGCGCCTGCGCGGTCGCCGCGGCCACCAGGAGGACAAATAATGCCTGGCCAGTCTCTAGAACACATGGCAGCCCAGCGAGAAATTTGGGAGAGGATTACTCCTGAAGTTCAAGCTGCATTGGTGGATTTGGCCGCAGAAGACCCTTCTAATTTAACTCCAGAATTACAGAGTACAGTCCGAGAGTTAAGCGCTGAGGACGGAGGTCAAGATGCCTGTTAAATCTTACAAACCAACGACTCCGGCCCGGCGCGGAATGAGCAGCCAAAACTTCGACGAAGTTACGACTAAGAAGCCGGTCAAATCACTTGTTGTTGCTAGAAGACGTGGCAGCGGCCGCAACAACCAGGGTAAAATCACTACCCGCCATCAGGGCGGCGG
>JARIHJ010000026.1 GCA_029288335.1 Candidatus Saccharimonadota bacterium | reverse complement strand
GCAAAATGTTGTACGGCGGCAAATAGCGGCGAATCATTTCGGCCTCTAAAAACAGGGCGTCAATTTCGGTTTCGACTTCGATCCAATCCGTATCGATAATTTCGGCAACTAATGCATCAGTCTTAGGATCACGTAACCTCGAATTCTGGAAATACTGTCGTACACGATTGCGCAGCACCGCCGCTTTGCCCACATAAATAATCTCGCCGGATTTATCCTTATGAAAATAAACCCCCGGCGCATTCGGCAATTCTTTTAACTTCTTCTCCAACCTCTCGTTCACACTTTAATTATAGCTAGATATCGTCCATCTTGGCGAGGATACGATGAAGGGTTAGGTAAGTGCGCGAAGTGATGTCTTTGGTAAATTGACGCTCGAGCTTGGCCATAAAGTCCGGCGTTTTTGACGCGGTGGTGTCGATGATGCTGCAGAGCGCGTTGGCACCCAGGTCGTCATAATAATTCCCCTTTAGATTAGACAAATCGCGCGGTGGATTTTTGAAAAATGTCACTAGCAAATACGACTCGCGGCTGTGCTCGGCGCCGTGGAACGGGTCGCGAGCGACTAGCGCCTCTAGCTGCGGCTGGCTGCGGACTATCGTCGTGCTAGTAAAGCCTAGCTTTTCCGGCCAAGCGGCTTGAATAGTCGTTTCTAGCTGACTGATATCGCTAGTGTCCGATTCGAAAATCACGTTGCCGCTAGAAATGACGCTCTTCACATTGGTTAGTCTCAAATCCTCCAGCACGCCGACTAGCTTGCTGCCATGCATATTCGGATTGCCCGGCCCAATCCCGCGCATCAGCGCCACGTATTTCATTTAACAATTGTACTATTTGCTGGCTGTTTCTAGCGCGGCGATGTCGATTTTCTTCATTTTCATCATCGCCTGCATCGCGGATGGCGTGCTTACTAGCTCACCCATATTCTCTGGGATTATTTGCCAGGAAACGCCAAATTTGTCCTTGCACCAGCCACATTGCTCGGCTTCTGGCACGGCGGATAACTTCGACCAATAATGATCAATTTCTGCCTGATCCCGGCAGCTGACCGTAAACGACACCGCGCCGCTAAATTCAAAAATGGGTCCGCCATCCAAGCAGAAAAATCGCACGCTGTTTAAAGTAAAATCGCCGTTAATGACTTTCCCGCTCATCCCCTTAAAATGCGGGTCGATCGACTCATCCGGATAGTATTCAATGTGGTTAATCTTGGAGTGCGGGAACACGCTCACGTAGTAATTCATCGCCTCCTCGGCATTATCGTTGAACCATAAACTGGGAATTATCTTTTGCATATTGGCCACTCCTTTCTACTGTGGGTACGTTATTTTTGTCCTCTTCGGCCCATCTTCGTCCATACGTTTCAACATATAGGCATAAAAGTTGACACAGCACGGCCGAGTCTCACCTTCAGCGAGTTGGTTAGCCGCCTTGTTTAGGCGACGCGCTCGAGTTTCTGGATTGTCGGTATCATTTAGCCAACGGACCCAATCCAGTTTGGCGAGATGGCTGGTTCTCTGCCAGGTTGCGCTAGCATCGGGACTTTCTTCCAAAACTTTTTGCAGATCGGCAGGGATTTCCGGATCTGGCTCCGGCCCAAGGACTGCTAGCTGGACAGTGTCACCAGCTCTGGCCTCTGCGCCCCGAAGCATAGCTTGATTGACACGAAGTGAACAATTGCCGTTGTCATCATCTAGCATTGCTCGAAACGGCTGGCCGTTGATAATTCCCTCAACCTTCTCCATACCGCTCAATTTTTTACCAATACCATCAGGAATTGTAGCTGCAACTTTCCCGCTCTTCCCCGTAATGAGCAGGGAATTGAAGCTAATAACTTCCGGTGGGTTAGCTACTTCGACCATATCCATATTCTAGCAATATTGCTAACCTTTGCTAGCCTCTCACTTTTCCTGTAAAACGGCTAAAATATTGCCGGCTGGATCGCTGAACCAAGCAATATCCGGGCCCATATTTGCCGCCCGGCCGCGCATTACACCCTTTTCGTCTTGCGGCATATTTGGGTTGCTGTATTGAATAATTTCGACACCTTTGTTCGTAAGTTCATCGATCGCCATGTCGATGTTTTCAACCGGGAAATTTAAGACTGTAAACGTGGCCGGCTGATGATCCGGCTTTGAATAAACAAACACGGTGTGTCCGTTTGGAAAGCTAAAGCCGAATCCCATACCAGGCTGTTCATCAAGCTTTAGCCCCAAGGTCTCGCCATAAAACTGCTTAGCCTTATTAATATCATCAACCGAGAATCCGCTGAAAGCTTCTGCGTCCTTAAACATTTTATTACTCCTTCGGCTTCTCGTAATCTAGCATCCATTGAATGTCGAATTTATCGACGAGCTGACCAAACAGGCCGCCCCACTCGGCTTCCTGAAGAGGCCAAACTACCTTGCCACCATCGGCTAGCTTGTCAAAAAGACTTCTGATTTCGTCTTCGCTATCGCAAGTCAGCGCTAGAGAGTACACGTTCCCTGCTACCCGGCCAGCCTGATCGCTAATGATATCGCTGCCCAAAATTCTAATTCCTGGGGCCTTAAAATCAGCGTGAAATATCCGCTCTGCCCAATCCGGCGGCATTTGCGAGGCGCCTGGGCTATCTTTTACTAGCGTGATATCGACGTTGCCACCAAAAACCGATTTATAAAAATCAAGCATCGCCCGGCCTTTGTCAGCAAAATTTATATATGGGACCAGTGCAGCCATAGTGCCTCCTTATTTTATCGGCGCATTATAGCACGCCGGCGGTGGTCTGGATGCGGCATCTGTCACTGTGGTAACGCAGGTCAGCGTCTTGGCGGCAATTCTCACAAATTAAGACCAGATCATTGCAAGCTTTATTGGCGCAGTTTTCGTAATTGCTGGTTTTAGCTTGGCAGTGGATGCACTCGCCAATCACTTTCGCTCGGTCGCTGAAATCGATTTTCATTCGGTCGTCGAAGACCCTTAGGCTGCCTTCCCACAGGCCGTCGTCACCGTACTTTTCACCATATTTTGCGATACCACCGTCGATTTGGTAGACATCTGTCTCTTATACACATCTGACGCTGCCGACGATCGCATA
>JARIHJ010000015.1 GCA_029288335.1 Candidatus Saccharimonadota bacterium | reverse complement strand
GCGGTAGATTGGCTGGCCGCCGCTTAAGCCAAGCGCTAGAAAGATCAGGATGAACAAGGGCGAAGCGATCACGATGGCGAGCCCCGAAACTGCGATGTCGAAGGCCCTTTTGACGATGCGGCCCCAGCCGAATAGTGGCGTTTGGTGAACGGCTATGACTGGAATCGAGTTGCGGAATAGCTCGACGTCGAGATTGCCAACGAATAGTTCGGAGTTACCGGGCAGAAAGCGGTAGTTGATGTGATGCTCCTGCGCGTAGTTTAAAATTTCACGGTTCTTGCTTTCATAAGTGTAAAGCTCGGCTTGGATTATGCCATCAGGTTTTTCGATTTTTGAATCGACGAAGTCTTTGAAAGTGCGAAAAGCCGGAATGTCCAGGTCGGCGACGATCGATTTGGCACCGACGACGCCGACGACGCGGTAGCCAGACTTGCGGCTGTCGGCTAGCGATTGGATGATTTCGCTAGATGTTGCCGATTTGCCGACTATCAGTACGCTGGTCAGACCGATTTGATACCGGAACAAGATTGTTCTAATCATCCGCGCCAAATTACGAAAAATTACAACTAGGACGAAGCCAAAAATAAAGCCGTAAACCGGCACTAACTTCGAGGGAAAAATCGGACTGGTTTCGGCAAACGCCCAGAAAGCCACGAATAACAAGCCGACAAATGAACCTATTAATAACCGCGCCGCCTCGCGGAACCGCTGTTCATAAATCCTGGCGCTATATAGGCCTAAGAGTGCGAACACTAGTATCCAAAAGGGCAGTAGCGTCACAAAAATACTGATGTAAGTCGTGACGTGGATGGGATGGGCAACCGGCATATTGCCAAATCTACCGCGAGTCAAAAACCCGCCGATGAAAGCCGCAACCAGCGCCAGGAAGTCACCGACAACCAGACATAAACTGTAAACAATAGAGGCGTTTGATTTCATATTCGGCTACCTAAGCTATACTAGATTTTAGCATTTATGTCTGTAAAGTTAGAAAACAAAATCGCCGGCGTGTCGAGCTGGCTGTCGGCTTTAGTGCTGGTGCTCGTGCCAGTCTGGGCATTTATTAGCGTCGCGCTAGCTAGTGTTTTCGGCTATTACACTCTAGTTCGGCTGATTATCGAGTTAATCCTAGCGCTGTTGATGCTAGCGGCGGCCTGCCTGTTACTACTAGATAGGAAGCTTGCAGCTAATTTAATTCGACAGCGGTGGCTTTGGCCGCTGGTGGCGTTTGTAGTGCTCGAAGTTGTTTGGGGGATTGTCGCTTATTTTGAGCATAATGTTAGCTTGAAAGCGCTTGGCTATGGCTGGATCGTCGACACCAGGTATTTGCTGTTCTTTATCGTGGTTTATTTGTTTGCGAGCAAGAGTAATTTTTTGGCCAACCATTGGCGCAAGCTGATTTTTATTCCGGCACTGGTTGTAGTGGTTTTTGCGATTTTGCAGTTCGCAGTTTTGCCGCTGAATTTCCTCGGCCATTTTGGCTACAATTCGCACACAATTTTCCCTTACGAGACGATTAACCACAATAAAAACTTCCCCAGAGCGATGTCATTCACGCGCGGCGCCAATCCACTCGGCGCTTACTTGCTGGTAATTGTCACCCTGCTAGCGCTGGCGTTTGCGAAGACGAAGCGCAAATTGGCCTACGGTGCCAGCCTGGTGCTCGCGCTAGCGGCCCTGGCGTTTAGCTTTAGCCGTAGTGCTTGGCTTGGCACGATTGTTAGCCTTATTTTGCTAGCCGTGCTGCTGGTTTCTAGCGCTAAAACCAGGAAAATTATGCTGGCTAGCGGAGTTATTATCGTTATAATTCTGGCCGCGCTTTTTGCAGGTTTTCATAACAATTCGCACTTACAAAATTACTTTTTGCACACGCAGAAAAATTCGGCGGTCAAGACAACTAGCGACCAGGGCCACGCCAGCGCGCTGGCTAGCGGTTGGCACGACTTCACTAGCCAACCATTAGGTGAAAGCCCGGGCACTAGCGGGCCGGCAAGTGTTTATAACTCGGACGCTAGCACTAGAAACACCGAGAACTATTATTTACAGATCGGCGAAGAGGATGGCTGGCTGGGGCTGGCTCTACTGCTAGCATTTTTTGTGCTGGTAGCCGTGGCGCTTTTGAAGCGCAAATCGCCGCTAGCGCTAGGCTTATTCGCTAGCTTTATCGGTCTAGCGGTCGTCAATTTCCTGCTGCCCGCGTGGACCGATGTCACCCTGGCCTATGTTTTCTGGGGCCTCGCTGCAATTGCTCTAGTTAAGGTAAAATTGAAAAATGAACGAAAAGCAAACAGTTGATGATAAGTTCCGGCCGACCAAGAAACAGCTAATATTGCTGAAATTTATCGAAGATTTTATAGGTGAGCACGGCTACAGTCCTAGCTACCGCGAGATTATGGCAGGACTAAATTACACCAGCGTCGCGACGGTGGCATTGCATATCAACAGCTTAATCGCTAGAGGTCATCTCGTGAAGCGCGGGCGGAGTGCTAGATCACTGGAGCTAGCGGAGTCTAGCGGCGAGCACAAACTAGCCACTAATCAAGTTAGAGCCGGCGAGGAGAAGTGGCTGGTCGAAAAAGTCGACCATCTATTCGCTCAGCTTGAGCAAAATCCTACCGATGAGCAAATCGAGCAGATCAATATTCTGATCGCTGCGCTAAAAATTCTTGGTCTCGATGGCGCCGCCCACGGCTTTAGCGCTCGGCTAACAGAAATCAGGGCTCGGCTGGCTAGTAGTGTTTAATACAATAGACAGTGCGCTACATTTGGCGTAATTTTAATTTGTAACAAACAAAGTTGGAAGTAAGGTGTAATTCCTTCGCTGTGCCGCAACGGTTAAAGCCCGATACAACGCCAAATTTCCCGAGCAGGAATACATAAAATAGCCCTTGCTTGGGAAAAAGTGAGGGCTATTTTTGTGGAAACCGTATTAGAAAAGCCAAAGAACGAAATTTGTGACCGAGAAATTCGGGCGAGAAATGATGCTGCGACCTGGCTGGCGGAAACTCTCAATGGCCGGATGCGCACCAGCTTCGAATATACGTTTGATGGCCAGGAGCTCTATGCTAGCGACGGCGGTGCACTTAAACCGATTTTTGAAAAATCGCTAGCCGATGCTAACAATTTAGCTGACAAAAATCCGAATTTAGCTTTTGAAAAACGCCGCCGGGGAATTGAGCTCGACGAGTACGGCGATATGGTTAAAATGGCGCGAGGCAAGTTGCCAAACACGATGATTACCGTGAGTGATTTCCCGCCGGAGCTAATGAACGCTAACGCAGACGTCGGTGGTTATAATGTCCGCCGCAAGCAAACAATGCTGCGCGTGATTACTAGGATGCCCGATGGCCGCTTGCGGATGCAAAGCCAAAGTCTGGACGGCAGTAACCGCCAGGCGCTTGAGGCGATTTATGCCAGCTTTGGTCAGAAGCCAAAGGATGGTGAATTGCTGGGCCAGCGAATTTATGGTGACGAAGACGAAATAGAGCAGGAATTCTTAATTGATAAGTTAACTGGTGTATACGACCAATCGCTGGCGGCGCAGAATCCTGGCAAGCGCTTCCGTGCCGGTCGGCAGCTTCCTGATGCGCCGGGGTTGGAAACTTATGAATTTGTACAGAACCAGCCAGACCTAGTTAATTATCTGACTGAAAAAATGCTAAGCGGCTGCTGCGACGAGCGTGAGTTCTATTCGGTGGCTGCGACAACGGCGAGCCGCTATGAAAGCGGTGGTAAGCCAACTAGTTACACTGTGGCCGGCGAGACTGTCGTCGTAACTATGCCGCTGTTGCAAGAAATATTTGTGGCGACTAGCCAGGCGCGAGCGGCGCAGCAAGTGTTTAGCGGTTGCGGCGCTAGCTTTGGTCCGGGAGGCGAACTGGGAGCTAGCGGCCAGCTAGAAGCTAGCGGCTTTGGTAACAGGGCCGGTGAGACAAATTCTTGGCACGGCGGCAGTGTTCACAAAGGTGAGTGTGTAAACTGCCATGAATTTACGGATGTCGGTGTACAAGATTGGTGCAAAAATTGCATAAGCGGCCACTGCGGTACAAAATAGACTTATGGACGAAAATAAAAAAGATGAAGTTTACGACCAACTAGTCAAAGAAAAATCGCCGTAATTTTTCTGTGACAGCTGCAGCTATTATCCGATCGAGCCGGTGCACGGTCACTTCATCTGCCCGGCCTGCAAGATGCCAACCAAATGCTGCGAGGGTCTACCCGTCGATTAAAGAGCTTCTTCGGCAAGCGATAGAGCGTGGGAGTTGCGTAAATGTTCGAGGTGTTCTTCACGGAAGTCCAGGAATTTCTGGCGGCTCATATTGCTGTCTTTGATGAAGTTTGAGAGCCGCTCGCTGCTCATATAGTGCGGCACCATTACGTAGGTACTGCCGAGCTCGTAGAGCTGCAGGGCTTCCTCGTAACTCGATGCGTTACAGATAATCGAAGCTTCCGGATTGACTAGGTTGATATGGCGTACCAACTGTTGGTTCACTTCGAAATCACCGATGGTGCTGACGACCAGCTGAGTTCTGGCGATGCCGATTTCCTCGAGCAATTCCGTGTCGGTCGCGTCACCGTAAAGGCAGGGAATCCGCTGGTGCTTCAGGATTTCGATGACGCCCGGGTCATAGTCAATGACGATGTAGCGGCGGCGCATTTCACGGAAGGTTTTTAAGAATTCGTGGCCGCCCTTGTGGTAGCCAAACAAAACTAGCGGGTAGCTTTGCACTACTTTTTTGACACCGGCACGCTCGCTAGAAAACAGATTAATTGGCACGCGGTTGAACCATTTTAAGAACGCGCGGTCGTAATGGCTTAGGTAAGCACTAATAGCGATAGTGATGATAGTGACCAGTGTAATTATCGAGACTAAATGAGCACCCACCAAGCCAGTCGAAGCCGCTAGTGCGATCAAAACGACCGAAAATTCACTAATTTGGCTGACATTTATGCCTGTCAAAAAGCTAACGCGGCGGGTATAGCCCATCAGCCCGAGCGTGGCCGTGATGGTTGTCGGCTTCAAAATGATTACGATAGCGGATAAGATTAGCGCCGGACCAATTGCGCTAGCGAGGCTGTGCAGGCCTAATTTTTCGCCAAGCACAATGAAGAAAAGGACAACAAAGAAATCACGGAGCGGCTTAAGCCGCGCCTCAATCTCGGCAGTATAGGCGAGTGAGGCGAGCGACACGCCGGCGAACAGTGCCCCGACTTCAATCGAAAAGCCGGCGACCTCGAACAGGCTAGCCACGCCCACGCCCCAGGCGATCGCAAACAGGAATAATAACTCTTGGCTTCTGGCGGCGAACCTCGCCAGCCTAGGCAGTACGTATTTAGCGCAAAATACCAAGAAGGCGAGCAGCAGCACGCCCTTACCGATTAGCCGGCCAGCTTCGGCCAGTCCCAGGCCGTGGCTCGAATTGGCCGCAACGAACAGCAGGACAATCATAGCGATGACGTCTTGTAACAGGTTGATACCGATGGCGATTTGGCCGTGCAGGCGGGATTGCTCGTTTTTATCTGCTAGCGTTTTGACGATAATAATCGTGCTTGAGAAAAACAGACAAAGGGCGACTATCACCGCTGTGATTGCTGAAAAGCCGAGCGCCGATGCGACTAGCCAGCCGATGCCTCCAACAAAGATGAGTTCGACGGCGGTAACGCTGAAAACCGCCTTGCCGAGCCTTTTTACGACAGTGATGTTTAGCCCGAGGCCGATAATGAAGAGCAACAGAGTGATACCGAGGTTAGCGAACGTGTCGAAGGAAGCCGGTGCTTTGACCAGATTGAGTGCGGCAGGTCCGACGATGATACCGGAGAGAATGTAGCCTAGAATCGGCGGCTGTTTGATAGCGCGCATAAAAAACGCCACCGCAGCCGCGATTACGATGATTATGCTTAAGGATTGGAAGACGCCGTCAGTCACTTTTGTTTTTGTTATCTGTTATTTATTTTGCTAACAGCTAAGATAATTTTAGCACGGTTGTTAACGCTAGTGCTAGTGGCGGCTACTTCTTGGTTTGGAGCGGCTGGGTGTTTGTCTGATTCGAGCTGGTGCTTGGTGTACTAGTCGGCGTGACTAGCTCTGCCGGGTTCGGTGCCTCCCCGGTTTTCTTCTTAATTTCGGCGTTAATGACGGCCGAAAAAGCATCTAGTGATGGCTGCTGGGTTTTGCTGTCGACTAGATTATTGATATTTATTTCCGTGCCGTCAATGAAAAATGTCGGTGTTCCTTGAATACCTAGATTGTTGCCGGCGTTCATATCGGCCTGGACGATATCATTGACCTTACTGCTAGCGAAATCTGATTTGAACTTAGCGACATTGAGTCCCAACGCCTGCGCGTAACTGACGAAATCGGGCAGCGGGTCGCTAGCGCCGATCCAGGTGTTGTACGTCTCATTACTTTGGTAATATTTGTCATTTTCCTGGTAGAGCTTGTTATAAAACGGCCAAAACTGTCCCTGCAGCGCGGCAGCTTCGCCGGCATGGGCGGCGGCCAGCGCGTTCGGGTGCAAGCTAGTCAGGGGATAATTGCGGAATTGGAAGTAAATCAAATTCTGGTATTTTTGGAAAACTTGCTCGACGGTCGGATAAAACTCACCACAAGCCGGGC
>JARIHJ010000004.1 GCA_029288335.1 Candidatus Saccharimonadota bacterium | reverse complement strand
CGGCACCCAGCTGCTCGGCACGTTGTTTGTCAGTATCTTGGGACAGCGCTGTCAGCATAATTACTTTTAAATTGGCAGTTTCAGGAGTATTTCGTAGGATGTCGAGCACATCAAAGCCGCTGACTTTCGGCATCATCACATCAAGCAGTACCAACGCCGGTTTATAATCGAGGGCCGCAGCCAGGGCTTCCTCGCCATTAGCGCAGCGGCGCGTAGCAAAGCCTTCGGCCTGGAGCCGCATCTCGTAAACGCTCGCCAGCGCATCGTCATCTTCGACGAGCAGAATCTTCTTGCCTTTAAAGTTTTGGCCGTTTGAATCTGTCATACTGCTAAAGCTAGACTATTTAGGCTTTTTTTGCAACTTTAAACTGGCTTTTATGAAGCCGTCGAACAGCGGATGCGGTCGATTCGGCCGCGATTTAAACTCGGGGTGGAATTGGCTGGCGATAAAGTATGGATGGCTTTTACCTTCGATAACTTCAACTAGCTTAGTCTGTGGGTTATGGCCGACGGCTCTGATCCCCCACTTTTCGTAGTCGGCTATGTACTTCGGATTACATTCATAGCGGTGGCGATGACGCTCGATAATTTCTGTCGCCTTGTAAGTTCCAGCCGCTAGCGAATCGCTAGTGAGCGTGCAATCGTAGTCACCGAGCCGCATTGTGCCACCAGTGTTTTCTAGGCCTTTTTGACCCTCCATGGTCGCGATTACTGGGTCATTAGCTGCTTTGTCGAATTCAGCTGAGTTAGCTTTTTTTAGCCCACCAGCACGGGCCGCCGCGACCACCGCCGCGTGCAGCCCTAGGCAAAGTCCCAAATACGGCTGGTTGCTGGCTAGTGCGCGGCTAGCGGCCAGCACTTTACCCTCGAAACCCCTGGGGCCAAAACCGCCCGGGACAACAATGCCATCAACCGAGGCTAGCGTAGTCTCGGCGTCATTGATAGTTTCTAGTTTCTCGGCATCAATCCAGCGAATGTCGATATTGGTGTCGTTCCACCAGGCAGCCGACTTTAGTGCTTCGATAACACAGAGGTAGGTATCCGCGTTGTCGAGGTATTTAGCGACTAGCCCCACACTTACAGTTCGAGGGTAATTTGTGGTGGCCCTAGCGACGACATCGCGCCAGGTGGCTAGTTTGGGCTTAGTCTTGACACCAAGTTTGCCCGCAATAACGCTAGCGACGCCGCTGGACTCCAGAGTTAAGGGAACTTCATAGATGCTTTTGGCATTCGGCAGTAGCGCGATAGCTTCCTCGGGTAGACCGCTAAATAGACTGAGTTTGCGTCGGGCGTTTAGTGAGGCTTCGGTTTCACTTCTAGCCACTAGGATATCCGCCGCGATGCCTAGGCTCCGAAGTTCCCGGATAGAATTCTGGGCTGGCTTAGTCTTCATCTCCTGGCTAGCGCCCAAATATGGCATATAGACAACGTGAACGTATAGACAGTTGGCACGGCCGACGCGCTGCGGGAATTCGCGAATAGCTTCGACAAAGTTGATCGACTCGTAGTCGCCAATGGTGCCGCCGATTTCGATAATGTGAATATCGTATTTACTGCCGGCGGCTTCAATGTGGTCTTGGATGGCACGAGTGACGTGCGGGACAACCTGCACAGTCTGGCCATCGTACTTACCGTTACGCTCATCGTCAATCACCTGGCGCAGTACGCGGCCGCTCATCAGGCTTGATTCAGCGGTCATCTCGGTATCGGTAAAGCGCTCGTAATGACCGAGGTCGAGGTCGGTCTCGGCACCGTCTTTGGTTACAAAACACTCGCCGTGCTCACGCGGGTTTAAGAGCCCAGCGTCAACATTTAGGTATGGGTCACACTTCTGTAAATTAACCGTAAGTCCGCGAGCTTTTAAGAGGTTGCCAATAGAGGCGGCGGTGATGCCCTTACCGAGCCCGGAAAGCACGCCACCAGTCACAAAAATATATTTCGTGGTCTTCGCCACTAAAGCTCCCTCTTTATTTCCTCTAATGCTACTTGATTTAGTCGGCGTTTGGCAAGCTATCCTGCCTACTGGCCGAGGAACTGCTCGGCGGCAGCTAGCTGTGGGTCTTGGCCGTGGGCGGCGTCGCCGGGTGTGAGCTGGATGACTTTGTCGGGTGTAATGCCCTTACCATCGATATTTTCGCCATTCGGGCGGTACCACTTGGCGACAGTCACCTTTAGCTCCGATTCATTTGAAAGCGGCACCACTTGCTGGACACTGCCCTTACCATAGCTTTTAGTGCCAATTAGGGTGGCATCACCGTGGTCATGCAGAGCACCCGCGGTGATTTCGCTAGCGGAAGCCGACCCACCGTTGATTAATACGACCGTTTTTAGGCCGTGCAAAATATCGTTGCCGCTAGCGTAATAACTATTTACGACCACTGGTCCACGCTTTTCCTGGAGAACTAGCTGTCCCTGCTCGAGCCACAAGCTCGACACGTCTATGGCTGCCTGGAGTAACCCACCTGGATTGCCGCGCAAGTCCAGAATTATCGAAGCCGCGCCTTGAGATTTTAGCTGCTGCGCTGCTTTCTGGGCTAGGTCTGAGGTGTTGTTATCAAACGTGATGATTTGGATGTAACCGATGTTACCCGGCAACATTTTCCAGAGAACGCTCGGTACTTCGATGTTCTGTCGAACTATTGTAATATTTACCAGCTGGCCATTTCGAACCAGACCCAAAGTAACTTTCGTGCCGGCTTTACCGCGGATTTCATCAACCGCCTGGTCTAGGCCAAGGCCGCTAGTGCTCTTGCCATTAATTGTCGCGATCAGGTCGCCGGCCTGGACACCGGCCTTGGCGGCAGGAAGCCCCTGTATCGGAGAAACTATCTGTAAATCACCGCTGGAGTCATTGCCGAGCTCGGCGCCAATGCCGCTGAATTGATTATTTAATTCTTGATTAAATTCTTTGGTCTCAGCCGCAGTAAAATACTCCGTGTGCGGGTCGTCGGTCGCTTCGGCTAACCCGTGCTTGAGGCCGTTCAGGAGCTGAGTTGCCGTTAATTTGCCGTCGTAATTCTGAATTAATGCCTGATATTCGGCATTGACGCTGGAATAATCAAGCTGGCTCGGCAAGCTAGCATTCGCCGGCACACCACTAGAGCCGCTTAGGCTAATATGGCCGCTGCCAACACCATAACCAACTAGAAACACAACTACTAGCGCCGCTAGCCCAAGCAAATATTTCCCCCCATTTCTCAGTTTCGGTGTCTTCATTCGCTAGTTAATTGTAGCAAATCGCCGGCGCTCACCCGTGGTATATTTATTCGTAATGACTAATAAAATCAACCTGCAACCAACTGACGCTAGCGGCTATGCTAACGCTCTGGAACAGCTTAAGCCTAGACTTACGCGACCGCTGCATTTTCTAAATGCTCCCTTTTACGGGGAGTGGCAAGAGCAAAGCGGCAAGGAAGTAGTTTATTTTACAGTAGCTAGCGGTAAAAAAATCAGTGGCTGCGGGCTGGCGGTCAAATTAGCGCTACCAGGCGGCTATTATTATCTATATTGCCCTTACGGACCACTACTGACTGATTGGTCCAGCGCTAGCGTCGAGGCTATCAAAGATTTTTTTAGAGCTAATTTCGATAAAAAATTGTTATTCGCCAGGCTCGACACCAGCAAGTATTTCAGACTCGCTAGCCCTAGCGTCAGCGCCACTAGCGCCCTGCAACCGCGTAATGAATGGCTGCTAGGTATCACTGCCGGCGAAGACGCGCTGCTCGCCAATATGCACCATAAATGCCGCTACCACATTAGCTTAGCTAGGCGTAAGGGTGCGACTTTTAGGGCCGAGAAATGCTCGCCTGAACAGCTCGAGATTTTTTATCGAATGCTGGAAGTTACCGCCAAGCGCGATAATTTTCATATACTGCCAAAACGCGACTACAAGGCTGCATTTGAGACATTGGCCGCCGAAAACAACGCCTTTGTCGGCTACGTCGACATCGACAGCGAGCCGGCGGCAGCAGCATTTGTAGTAAGCTATGACAAGCAAGCACACTACATCTACGGCTGCTCGGTAGATAAATTTCTGAAGATTGGCCCGGGCTATTTTTTGCATTGGCATTGCATACAAAAGGCTAAATCTCAAGGCGACACAATTTACAACTTTGGCGGTATTAGCGGCGGTGTTAAAGGTGATCAGTTAGCTGGAGTCACCGACTTTAAAAAACGATTCGGAGGCTACGCCGAAAGCCATCCCCTACCAGCCGACATCGCCGTCAATCCGTTCGGCTACAAGTTATTCGAACTATACAAACTGGTGAAGCGCTAGAAAGGAACCTGGCGAGTGGCGCGTTAGGAAGGGCTCCCGCCCGCGCGGAACGCTAGTGAGCACGGCGGTAAGGATGCCTAAAGCGACAAGGCTCGCCCAATCATTATTAGAAGTAAATATAGGTTAGCGAGCTAGCCATACCCGGCTCAACCAGCATTTCACTGTAGTGGCCCTGATAGTCATAGTTGTACTGGCTAACCCAGATGCTGCCGTCGGAGTTGACTGATTCTACCCACATCGCGTGACCATAGGCACCAACGTTCCAGATAGCGACTGAGTGGACTCGTGGCGTCGAGCCAGTGGGTATGCCAGCGGCTTGGGCGTCGCTAGGCCATTGGTTGGCGTTGCCGCGGCCGCCCCAGTTAGGCATATAGCCAAAAGTTTGCTGGACTTTCCAGGCAGTATAACTGACACATTCGCGGTTATACATTCCCCAGGGGTCAATGATACTGTCTTGCGGTGCATTATCTAGATAAGCCGGATAGCCACCGTGGCTCGGATCTCCAGCGATAACCCTACCACCGCCGCTAGACAGCTGGCGGTTTAGGGCGGCCTGTTGGCTACGCAGACTGGTGATTTGCGAGCTGTTAGCAGCAATTTGGCTGTTGTAATTAGCCTGCTGGGCTTCGTTCATTGCCAATAATTGGTTTTGTTGCGCCTGGTCGGCAGCAAGCTGGGCTTGCTGATTACTTTCGGTCGCGATTAGAATATCGATCTGATTTTTCTGATTTTTCACTTGAACTTGAAGCTCTGAAATTTGCGTCAGCATCGACTGAATTTTTTCTTGAACCACATTGCGGTATTCCTGTTTGTCAACGTACTGACTCAAATTATTAGAGCTCGCCAGCATCTCAAGGCTACTCATCGACCCATCGACGTACATATCACGAATATCGTTGCCAAGCAGCTGCTTCTGAAGGTCAATCTTCTGCTGAAGCTCAACGATCTCAGCATTCAGCTTGGCCTGTTGAGCTTGGTTAGCGCTAATCGAAGCCTCGACTGAGCTAATCTGCTGCTGGAGGATGTTAATTGCGTCCTGATAGCTACTGGCCTGAGATTGCAAACTGTCCACTTGCGCAGCCAAGCCATTATTCTGGTTCTGCAAATTGCTTATCTGAGAGTTGCAGTCGGCAATGCTCGAGCAACTAGCCGCTCGTACGGCGACCGTAGCGCTGCCTGCGCCCAATGCCAATACTGACGCTATCACCGCCAATCGATAAGATTGCTTCTTGAGCGCGCCAGATAATATCGCTTGTGTTTTTGCTATCGCCATTTGTAGCTTTTGATTTTTTTGAACTTTTTGCTTCAGCTTTTTGATTTTTGAAAAGCGTAACTTAACATTAGCACAAACCATGAGGATTTGTAAATAGCTCCCACCAAAAGCCTAGCTCTGTTTAGAACCAGTTTTGATATTAATTTATTAATTTGTTACTTTGACGTTTTGAATTTTAAGTACCGCCTGGTAGCAATGACTGACGATGCGGCTCCAATTAGTATACCAAGGCCCATTTCCAAAAGCAAAAGCCAGTACCAGTTGCCGTAGAAGTAGTCTTTGGAGTAGCCGATTTTAAGTAAACCCAGCGAGCTAGCCTGTAGCGCCTGACTAGAAAACACCAGGCTTAGCCAGATTAGCAAGGTTGAAATTGCTCCGGATAATACGCCATAGATAACACTTTCAGCCACAAATGGACCGCGAATATACCAGGTCGTCGCGCCCAGAAGGCGCATAATCTGCAGTTCTTCGCGGCGATTGAAGATCGCCATTTGAATGGTGTTAAAAATTATCAACGCACTAATAACCGCAAAAACTATAACGGCGATGATACCGATTTCCCGAAGGATGTTTGCGGCATGGCTGATGTTATCGATTGCTTGTTTGCGGGCGCCAGAATAGCTGGTCGGTGCCGATTGTAGACTTTCTACCCGAGGCTGGCTCAAGAAGTTCTTTATGCCCTCGATGTGGTTTAAATCGCGTGGCTTGATATGAATCGTGGGCGGCAAAGTATTACCGCTTTCTTGGATCGCTCCAAGGAGGTTTTGATTCGCGGGATCGCTTAGGAAGCTCTCTAGCGCCTGCTGCTTAGAGAGATACTGAACGCTAGCAACGTTCGGCAGCGCTTTCAATTGCGCCACCAGCTGATTCTTCTGTTTGGTAGTTACAGAGTTTTTAAGGAAAACCGAAATATTTATTTTACTAGTAACCTGGTTGATCTGTTGGTTAAAAGTAACATTAGCGACTATTGAGAATAAAATTATTGTCAAAGTTACTACCATTATCGCCATTGCCGCGATCGACAGCGAGAAGTTGCGAACAAAGTTGATCGCACCAGACTTAGTGATTCGGCTGAGGGTAATTAAATTATGGCTCATTACTTTAGGCTGTACTCGGCGTGGGCGCGATCAGAGGTGATTTTGCCATCGCGAATTGTCACCACGCGCCTTTTAAGTTTGTTGACAATTTCTTGATTGTGCGTGGTCAGCAGTACGGTCGTGCCGAAGCGGTTGATCTTTTCAAGCACCTTGACGACTTCCCAAGCGTGCTCAGGATCGAGGTTACCGGTCGGCTCATCAGCTATTAGAATCTTTGGCTGGCGTGCGATAGCCCTCGCAATCGCCACGCGCTGGCGCTCACCACCAGACAGCTCGCGCGGCATATTCTTCTCTTTTTTCTTCAGGTTAACTATATCTAGCACTCGCGGCACAGTGTGCTTGATTTCGCCATTGCCCATCCCGACAATTTCGAGCGCAAAAGCGACGTTCTCGAATACGGTTTTATTCGGCAGTAGCTTGAAGTCTTGGAAAACTGTCCCGATTTTGCGGCGCAGTATAGGGATGTCTTTGTCCTTTAGCTTGTCGTAATCGACACCACCAACGATGATTTTGCCGCTGGTTGGCTTCTCTTCGCGTGTTAATAGCTTCAAGAGTGTCGTCTTGCCGGCCCCACTCTGCCCGACCACGATGACGAACTCTTTCGGTTCGACGTGCAGGCTAATGCGGTCCAGTGCTGTCGCCGTCCGCCCATAAGTTTTGGTCACTCTATCCAACAAAATCATTAGCAGTTAGTATTTTAACACGATTTTATAGATTGCCTAAGCTCAATTTGCACGATTGAATAAATAGGTAGATGATATAGAAAAGGAGACTATTTATGAGCAAGGCTGAGTCATTCGGGACTATACAAGATGGCTATTTTGGTAAGGATGAAGAAACAAATAACCTTGTGGTTGGTGGCTTTGTGGGGTTCGAAAATGATGAGTTCGTGCAAGTAGAACAAGATAGCGGTGGAATTGTTGCCTTGTGGTCTTCGCGGCTGGAACCTCGAAAAGCCATGTTTCCTGGCCATCGAATACTAGGAAGGCCTAATACCTCTATAGGAATGTCTTCAGCCGCCTCACAGTGTCCTTTTACTGATATATGGAATGCTCCTTTTTCAAGCCTGCCCAGGTTAAATACTAGTGTTGAAGGAATTTCTATTAGTTGTAGGATTGCGAGGCTCAAGGCGGAAGGCGACACAATTCCGCACCCTGAATATAGCATCGCTTTCGAAGGGAAAGTGGACGAAGAGCTTGTTCGCGAACTGGTAGCAAGCACTGCCACCTCTCAAATCATTGAAGCAATTGTAAACTCCCGATCTCCCCTACTTATAGAAGATATCCTCACCTTGGGGCACCAGGCCGTCAATACTGCGACTGTCTGACCAAAGGTTTAGTTACCAATCGCGTAATCCAAGTAGGCGGCAATAAAAGGTTCAAGGTTACCGGTGAGCACAGCCTCGGGGTCGCTGGATTGATAGCCAGTGCGCAAATCTTTGACCTGTTTGTAGGGGTGCAGAACGTAGTTTCTGATTTGGCTGCCGAATTCGTTGGCACCAGTCGGCGGTTTCAGCTCGCTGATTTTCGCGGCGTGTTGCTCGAGTTGTAATTGCGCCAGTCTGGAACGCAAAATCGCTAGTGCTGTTTCCTTGTTCTGTAGCTGGCTACGCTCGTTCTGAATTGCCACGGCCAGACCTGTCGGCAAATGGGTAACACGCACAGCGCTATCGGTCGTATTGACGGACTGACCCCCGTGGCCGCCGCTGCGATAGACGTCAATTTTGAGGTCTTTGTCATCCAGCTCGACCTCACTAGGTTCATCAATTTTTGGTGCTACTTCGACTTTTGCAAAGCTAGTTTCACGGCTAGCCGCTGAATTAAACGGGCTAAGGCGAACTAGCCGGTGGACACCATGCTCCCCCTTTAATTTGCCATAGGCAAAGTCACCGCCTGTCTCTTATA
>JARIHJ010000045.1 GCA_029288335.1 Candidatus Saccharimonadota bacterium | reverse complement strand
GTCCAGCTGCCGAATTTGGTCGAGCACCAAAACAAGTCGTGGCAATGGTTTGTCGAGGAAGGTCTGGGCGAGCTGCTGGCCGAAATTAGCCCAATCGATGACTATACCGGCACGAAGCTATCCTTGAGCTTTAAGGATTATCACTTCGAGGAGCCGAAGCAAACTGAGCTAGAGGCGCGCGACAATAACGTCAGCTTCGAAGCCCCTCTGAAGGCTAACGTCGAGCTAACCAATAAAGTCACCGGCGAAGTCAAAAACCAAGAGATCTATCTGGGGGACTTCCCGTGGATGACGTCGCGTGGCACGTTCGTGATTAACGGTGCTGAGCGCGTGGTGGTTAGCCAGTTAATCCGTAGTCCGGGAGTCTTCTTTAGCGCTAATCAGCACGGCACGACTAATTTATATGGCGCGAAGGTTATCCCAGGCCGCGGCGCCTGGTTGGAATTTGAAACTTCTGCTCAGGGTGCCATTTACGTGAAAATCGACCGTAAGCGCAAGATTCCAGTTACGACGCTGCTGCGCGCTCTCGGTGTATCAGAGAGCCGGATGCGCGACACCTTCGGCCACGTCGACCAGGGCAAGCTTAATTATCTCGACGCTACGCTGGAAAAAGATCCGGCCCGCGGCCAATCCGACGCTCTTATCGAAGTCTATCGGCGCCTCAGGCCTGGTGATCTAGCGACTGTCGACAACGCTCGAGGACTCCTTGAGAATATGTTTTATAACTTTAAGCGTTTTGATTTCTCCAGAGTTGGGCGCTATAAGCTCAACCAGCGACTCAATCTCGACGTGCCAAACACCGCTGAAAACCGAATTTTCCGCATCGAGGACTTAGAGGCGATTATCGCCGAGATTATCCGCCTGAATAATACCCAGGAAGAGCCTGACGACATCGATTCACTGGCTAACCGCCGTGTCAAAATGGTCGGTGAGTTGGTCCAGCGCCAATTCCGCATCGGCTTACTCCGAATGGTGCGCAACACTCAGGATAGGATGTCGATGTGTGACATCGAAACTGTCACACCTGGCCAGCTAATCAACGCTCGGCCGGTGGTCGCGGCCGTCCGCGTTTTCTTCGCAAGCTCGCAATTATCGCAATTTATGGATCAAACTAACCCACTATCGGAGTTGGCGCACAAGCGGCGCCTCAGCTCGATGGGTCCTGGCGGTTTGTCCCGCGAGCGCGCTGGTTTCGAAGTTCGCGATGCTCACGCCACACACTACGGCCGCATCTGCGCCGTTGAAACACCGGAAGGCGCCAACGTCGGCTTGGTATTGAACCTGGCCAACTACGCCCGCGTCAACGATTACGGCTTCATCGAAACACCATATTTGAAGGTGTCAAACGCAGTGAGTGCCAAAGACGCGATTGGCCGCGATGCTAGCGTTGATCTCGAGGATGCTAGTGGTAAGGTAATTGTCAAAAAAGGTGCCAAAATCACCGCTGAAAACGCTAAAAAGCTGGCTGCCGTCAAAACGCAAGCCACCTGGCCAGTCAAGCCGCAGGTGACCAAGGAAGTGGTTTACCTAAACGCTGCCGATGAGCTAGCGGCCGTAATCGCTAGTGCTGAAAATAAGCTGGACGAGAACGGTTACTTTGTCGAGCCGCGCGTTAGCGCCCGGGTCGGCCAACACACGGCTGAGGCTGACGCTGAAGAAGTTACTCATATGGACGCGGCCTTTAGTCAAATTATTGGCAGCTCGGCCAGCCTGATTCCATTTATTGAGAAAAATTACGTCTTGCGTGCGCTTATGGGATCTAACCAGCAGCGCCAAGCTGTGCCGCTAGTTAAGCCCGAGTCGCCGCTGGTCGGGACGGGTTTTGAAACTGCGGCGGCTGCCAACAGCGGTCAATTAGTCGTGGCTGAAGCGGATGGTGAGGTAGTTAAAGCTGACGCCGACGAAGTCACTGTTAAGTATGGGCCGAACAAAGTCAGCTACTACCCGCGCCATTTTGCCCGCAGCAATGATGGCACTTCAATCAACCAGCGCGTTGTGGTTAACACCGGCGACAAAATCAAGGCCGGCGGTGCCTTAATCGAAGGAATGAGTATCCAGGGCGGCGAATTGGCACTCGGCAAGGACCTCTTATGTGCCTTTATGCCGTGGGGTGGCTACAACTTCGAGGACGCCATCATCATCAGCCGCAAGCTAGTCGAGGATGACACGTTAAGCTCGATCCACATCGTCGATTTTATGGTCGAAGTTCGCGAGACTAAGCTGGGCCCGGAAATCGTTACGAGCGACATTCCGAACGTGGCCGAAGAGACCCTGCGCCACCTCGATGAGGACGGTATTGTTCGCATAGGCGCCGAGGTTCACCCGGGCGACATTCTGGTCGGTAAGATTACGCCAAAAGGCGAGCAGGAGCTGTCGAGCGAGGAGCGCTTACTGCGCAACATTTTTGGTGAGCGCGCCAAAGAGGTGCGTGATACTTCGCAGCGAATGAGCAACGGTAAACATGGCAAGGTCGTCGGCGTCAAAGTTTTCAGCCGCGAGACCGGTCACGAGCTAAAGTCCGGTGTAATTATGCAAATCCAGGTGTTTGTAGCCCAGACGCGAAAAATCAGCGTCGGTGACAAGCTTGGTGGCCGCCACGGTAACAAGGGTGTAATTGCTCGAATTCTGCCGGTTGAAGATATGCCATTTATGGAAGACGGCACGCCGCTGGACATCATTTTGAACCCACTCGGCGTACCATCTCGGCGCAATATCGGCCAGCTATTTGAGACTAATTTGGGTATGGTGGCGCGAGCACTCGGCATCAAGATTGCCAGCCCATCATTCAACGGCGTACCGATCGACAAAATCAAGTCGATGCTAGCTGAAGCCGGACTCCCCGAGGACGGCAAACAACAGCTCTACGACGGCCGCACCGGCGAAGCGTTCGCTGAGCGCGCCACCGTCGGCAGTATGTACATTATTAAGCTATCCCATATGGTGGCTGATAAGATCCACGCTCGCTCGACTGGCCCCTACACAATGGTCACCCAGCAGCCGCTTGGCGGTAAGGCCCAGAACGGCGGCCAGCGCTTTGGAGAAATGGAAGTCTGGGCGCTCGAAGGTTACGGCGCCGCTACCACTTTGCAAGAAGTTCTGACTCTGAAGTCTGATGACGTCTATGGCCGCTCTAAAGCCTATGAGGCCATTGTCAAGAAGACCGACATCGTGGGTCCAAAAGTTCCGGAAAGCTTTAACGTCCTAGTTAAAGAATTGCAGGGCCTTGGCCTTAAAGTTGACTTGGTACACTCGAGCCGGATAGTTGACGCCGAAGCGATTCTATCTGAAAAGATTAAAGATGAGGCCCGCGAACTGCCGACCACACCAGTTCCTGACGACGTCATTGCCGATGTCGATGTTAGCGAAGAAACTCTGACCGATGAGTTCGAGATCCTGGACGAGGTGGCGGGTGCGCCAAGCGATGATGCCCTAGTTGCGGCTACATTTGACGATGACGATAGCGATACAACTGACACACCAGAGGAGGATAACTAATGAGTGGTTATTTTAGTAACAATGACGATATTACGGATTTTGACGCTGTCAAGCTGGCCGTTGCCAGCCCGTCGGACATTTTGGCCTGGAGCTACGGTGAAGTTACGAAGCCGGAAACTATCAACTACCGAACCCAGAAACCGGAACGCGACGGCTTGTTCTGTGAGCGGATTTTTGGTCCAGTCAAAGACATTAACCCGCACGATGCCAAGTACAAAGGCGTGCGCAGCCGCGAAGCCGCCGTCGATAAAAATGGTGACCTAGTTACTAAATCAATCGTCCGCCGCGAGCGGATGGGCCACATTCAGCTGGCTGTCCCTGTAGCCCACGTCTGGTTCCTGCGCGGCGCGCCGTCAGCGATGGGCTTACTACTCGGTATGACGGTGAAAAGTTTGGAGCGCGTGGCTTATTT
>JARIHJ010000019.1 GCA_029288335.1 Candidatus Saccharimonadota bacterium | reverse complement strand
CTCCTATATTGCCTAACATTTTACTCCTCCTCATCTTTATCGGTTTCTCTCACGGCCCTTTCGGCGTTTTTCTTTGCCTTCGCGGCGTGCTCTGCCTCAGCTTTCGCCTGTTTTTGCAGGTCCGGACGTACGATCAGGAAGCGAATTACTTCGCTAGTTATGTTTAGCGCCGCTTCAATCTGTCTAACGCTAGCAGGGGCCAGCTTGGCCGTATAAAAGACATATATGGCGCTTTCGTGCTTCTTAATCGGGTACGCCAGCCGACGCTTACCCCAGTTGTCGCTTTGCACGATTTCTCCCTTGTTGTCGCCAACAATTTTTTTGACAATGGCTTCAGCTTTCGCCAAATCGATCTCGAGATCCGGATCGTACAAAACCGCTATTTCGTACTGGTTCAAGAGTACCTCCTCTGGATTAGTAGCTTACGCGCCTGATAGCCGTAAGCTAAGGTTAATAATACGACAATTCTAGCCAATCCTCCCCCGTTAGTCAAGGGCGCCAAACAAGAAAAACTCCCGCTGGCGTTAGCGAGAGTAGTTAATGGGTCCTATAAATACGAGTTTTGATGAGGTGAGGCTTCTTAGGAGAGGGACGGTAACCGTCGACTTAATGTTACCGGCCCTCACTTTGGCGATATTTGTTTGATTTTTATAGTACGCTTCGCTACATAGCTAAAGCAAGCGTTTTTTGTAGTAAAATTTGCTTTCCTAAGAAGTTATTCAACTCGCAAAAATTGTGATAAATGACCTAGCTTTTGAACACTAATTTTATCCAGGAGTTATATTTCGCTATCGGCTAGCTCAATTTCTGGCTCACTAGCACCACCAAAAACTTCGTCCACGCTAGTCACTAACACTTCTCGCGGCCTATTGCCATCGCTGGTGCCGACAATTCCTTGCTCCTCCATTGCCTCAATCAACCTTGCTGCCCGGCCGTAACCAATTCTCAGGCGCCGCTGCAGTAAGCTGGTGCTGGCCTTGCCGCTATCAACTACGACCGACACAGCATCGCGCCACATATCATCGTCAGCCTCATTGCTATCACTTACGACCACTCCGCCCCGGCCATTCAGCTGAACCGGCTGACTAACAATCTCGTCGTTATAGTCCGGTGCTTGTTGCATACGCAAGAAATCAGTGACTTTAGCGGTCTCTTCGTCACTAATAAATGCACCCTGCACACGGACCGGCTTCAAGGCATCAGCGGTCTTTAGTAGCATATCGCCCTGGCCGAGCAGTTTTTCGGCACCAATTTGATCGATAATGGTACGGCTATCAACCTGGCTGGGCACCGCAAAAGCAATCCGCGCTGGTACATTATTCTTAATTAAACCGGTAATAACGTCGACGCTCGGCCGCTGTGTCGCCAACACCAGATGAATGCCAACTGCCCGGGCCTTTTGGGCAATTCTCACGACTAGCGCCTCAGCGTCACGCGCTGCTAGCATCATCAGCTCCGATAACTCATCGACAACAATAACTATGAAAGGCATTCCCTCCTCTTTTTTGAGAGCATTGTATTCGGTGATATTGCGCTTGCCGACCTCAGCTAAAGCCCGGTAGCGACGCTCCATTTCAGCGACTGCCCATTTAAGCGCCGATATACATTTTTCCGGCTCAGTAATCACCGGGCTAAGCAAATGTGGAATGTCATTATATGGTGTTAACTCTACTCGCTTTGGGTCAACAAGGATGAGTTTAAGGTCGGCAGGGCCGTTGCGATAAAGCAGGCTAGTCAAAATTGTATTAATCATCACCGACTTACCGCTACCAGTTTGACCGGCGACTAACAAATGCGGCATTCGCCCCAAATCGGCCACCACTGGCGTGCCAGCGATATCTTTACCGATAGCAAAGCCTAGCGGGTTTTTCAGCCGCTGCCACTGATCAGACTCTAAGAGAGAACTGACGCGTACGGTTGCCGCTTTTACATTCGGAACTTCTATACCAACGGCTTTTTTACCCGGAATTGGCGCTTCCATCCGGATACTTGACGCACCAAGATCAAGAGCTAAGTTGCTCTCGAGTGCGGTAATTTTGGTAAGTTTTACTCCGGTGGGGGGTCGCATCGTGTACTGTGTAATCCGCGGACCAACATTCGCACCCTCCATTTCGACATGAATATTAAAGTTAGCATAGGTGTTTTCGATAATTTTGGCATTGCCTTCGACATCGCCGGGATTAGCCTTGTCCGGCTTTTGGCTTAGTAAATCTAGAG
>JARIHJ010000016.1 GCA_029288335.1 Candidatus Saccharimonadota bacterium | reverse complement strand
TGTCAGGGCTAACGCTGCTAGTGACAATCCGGCAAAAGTTTCCAACCGTTCGTTATTCTTCATAAGGATATAATATAATTTACTAGTAGAAATGGCAAATTGGCGGAGAGAGAGGGATTCGAACCCTCGGTGCCATTGCTGACACACACGCTTTCCAAGCGTGCCAATTAAACCGCTCTTGCATCTCTCCTTCGTCCTTCCGTACGCGCCTAGCTCGTTTTGCTTGGACAGCAAAAGCTTCGCTCTAGCGGCTACGGTCGTCCTCTCAAAATTCCATTCAGTCGCTAATACTCCTTGGATTAGAATTTTGGGGCAAGCCTTCGGCTTGCTGAAAGCCTGAAAGCTAGAAGAATTATAGCAAAACAAACATTAGCGAAAATTACTACAAAATAGCTTTTGTAGAATGCAAATAATACGATTAGAATAAGAGAATGGCGCTGATTGAACTTAATGAAGTTAGCAAACTCTATGGCCTGGGCAACGCCACGAATCTGGCGCTGGATGAAGTTAATCTGACGATTGACGACGGCGAATTTGTCGCTGTGATGGGACCAAGCGGCAGCGGCAAGAGCACGCTAATGCATGTGATTGGCCTGCTCGACAGTCCGACGCACGGCGAGTATCAATTTAATAATCGGGCTGCAGCGAAGATGTCGGCCAATCGCCGAGCGCGCATTCGACGGGATCGAATCGGCTTCATTTTTCAATCACAAAATTTGCTGCCGCGCTTGACCGCCCTGGAGAACGTCGCCTTGCCGCTAGCCTACAAAGGTATGAGCTTGCGCCGCCAGCAAGGCATCGCCCTAAAAATGCTCGACCGCGTCGGGATGAGCCAACACGCTTACTTTTATCCGCGCCAATTATCTGGCGGCCAAATCCAGTGCGTTGCGATTGCCCGGGCGCTGGTTAACAAGCCGGAGCTGATTATTGCCGACGAACCAACCGGCAACCTCGACAGCAGCAGTTCTCGGCTAGTAATGGAGCTACTAAGCGAAATTCACCGCGGTGGCAACACGATTATCTTTGTTACTCACAATCCGGAACTGACGCGCTACGCCACCCGGGTGTTTTATATGCGTGACGGTATGGTTATTCACGACGAGCCGACGGCGCTAGGTCAGATTGCCAAAACTGCGGCGCATCAACTGCGTCAAATTTCTAAAACTGCTGAGGATGATGTGGCTGGCGTCTCGGCTTTGATGAAAATTCGTCGCCTACCGGGTGACGAAAATCCGGAAGTTGACAAACCCAGCCGCAAAAGCCGGCGCGCCGCCAAGAGAAGGAGTCGAAAATGATATCCGGTCAACTGCGCGCTAATTTACGTGTGGCACTACGGACGATTCGGCTAAGTAAAGGCCGCAGTCTGCTAACGCTCATAGGCATAGTTATCGGTGTCGCTGCATTTATCGTGGTGGTGGCGATTGGCGAAGGCATTAAGGGCCAAGTCTCCGGACAAATTTCACAGCTTGGCAAAGATCTGATAACGGTTCGGGCCGGCCAAGTCGGTACTAGTTCGGCGACTTTTGGCATCGGTCAAGGCATTACTAGCTCCGGCAGCTTGAGCGCCAGTGATATTAATACTGTGGCATCAACACAAGATGTAAAATTGGCCGCACCGCTGAGCCTAGTCGCTAGTACGCCGAGTAACGGCAACCAAAAATACACCGCCGGCCCGGTTCTGGCTACTAGCGGCAATTTACCCCAGCTGGTTAATCAGACAATTAGCTATGGGACTTTCTTTGACGAAAATAGCTCGGTGAATGCGGCGGTCGTCGGCGCGGGGGCGGCTAAGACCTTTTTTGGCAGCGAGGTGCCGATTGGTGATACTTTTCAGCTATTAGGCCAGACTTTTGTCGTTACCGGGGTTTTCAACCAGTTTGATGAGGCGCCCTTCTCCCCTAATGCTAATTTGAATAACGCAATTTTTATCCGCTACGACACCTTTAGGCAGTTGACCAGTCAGCATGCACCAATCTTTGAAATTCTAGTCAAGCCGGACAAATCCAGCGACGTGGACAAAGTCTATGCTAGCCTTAACCGGCGCTTGGCCGCGGCTCACGGCCAGCACGATTTTACGGTGTTGACCCAGCAACAATCGCTCAATACGACCAATAACATTCTGTCGCTTATTACCACGATGATTATCGGCGTCGCTGCCGTGGCCTTGCTGGTTGGCGGTGTCGGTATTATGGACGTGATGCTGGTGTCGGTAGCTGAGCGGATGAGCGAAATTGGTCTTAGAAAGGCAGTCGGCGCGAGCAATCGGCAAATCCTTGACCAGTTTGTGATGGAAGCAGTCGTGCTGTCAGCCATCGGCGCTGCTATTGGTACGCTGTTGGCATTACTGGTTACTTATTTTATCTTTTTGTTTTCTTCCCTGACACCGCTGGTTAGCTGGCAGAGTATCGTTATTGCCGACGCGGTTGCTCTGGCTGTAGGCGTTATTTTCGGGACAATCCCAGCCATAAAAGCTGCCCGCAAGAACCCGATCGAGGCTCTTCGTAACGAATAAATTAGACTAGCGCGACAATGGCGGCGATACCTGCAACAGCCATTGCTAGCGTGGTAACCCAGCCGATAGTTCTAGTCACCCGGCCGGCCACCCACTGACCCATCACCTTTTTGCTGCTGGCTAAGCGCACTATCAGAAATAAAATGACAGGTGCGACCAGCCCGTTGATAACAGCCGAATAAATTAGCGCCCTGATCGGATTTAGGCCGATGAAGTTGATGGCGAGCCCGACTAACATCGCGATCATTATGATTCCGTAGAAGGCCCGCGCTTGCGTCAATTTGCGGTAGAGCCCCTCTTTCCAGCCGAAGCTCTCTGAGATTGTGTAGCTAGTTGCGCCGGCGAGCACCGGAATCGTCAATAAACCGGTGCCAATAATGCCGATCGCGAACAAGAAATACGTCGCGTTACCGGCGAATGGCCGAAGCGCTTCGGCCGCCTGCGAGGCAGTATTGATGTTGGTAATGCCATGCGGGAAAAGTATCCCGCCTGCAGCCGCAACAATGAAGAACATTACAATAACGGTCAGAAAAATACCTGACCACACATCGACACGCATACTTTTGACATCGTCACGGGTTAGCAGCGAGCGCCGTAGTTTGACAGTTGTTTTGCCCTTTTGCACTTGGTCCTCAACTTCCTGGCTGGTTTGCCAGAAGAATAAATATGGCGAGATCGTTGTGCCGAGCACGGCGCAGAACATAATTATGCCGTCTTTATTAAATGGGATTTGCGGAATAAATCCATGCGCCAGCACATTGCCCCAGTCAAGATGTGCCAAGATAGCCGAAAAAATATAGCCGATTAGCACCATCGCGAGCCACTTCAAGTAGCGGGCGTATTTTGCATAAGGCGTAAAAATCTGTAATCCCAGGCTGAAAACCGCGAATGCGACTACGAGCCAGCCAAAACTAAGGCTCGGTGCCAGCAATTTTACGCCCTGTGCCATAGCACCGAGATCAGCGCCGAGATTAGTCACATTAGCGATAAATAGTAGCAATGCGCACCATTTCAGGACTCGGCGGCTATAGTGCTGCCGGATATTAGCAGCTAGCCCTCGGCCGGTGACCAGGCCGATTCTAGCGCACATTTCTTGTGTAACGGCGGTAAATGGGTATAAATAAGGCGCCATCCACAAGAACCGGTAGCCGTAGGCAGCGCCGAGCTGGGAATAAGTCGCGATGCCCGACGGGTCATCATCCGATGCGCCGGTCGTCAGCCCGGGTCCAAGCATATGCCAGTAGTGGCCACCCTTTTTGACAAGTTTCTCGGCTGGCGCACCGATTTTCTCACCCCTAGTGATACCGCGTTCTAGCAGCATTGCCGGCGCTTCTGCCCCCATTCGGATGAGCTGATCCTCACTGTAATGTTTATGTTGGTGACGTTTTTTCATTTCAAGCGCTAGCGTTTTACTAGAATTATTCTAGCAATTCTAGCGAATTAAAAGTAGTGGCCGTAATAATACCAAAAATGTTTCAAAATCAGCGCCGCTAAAATCACGAACCATAAAACCAGAATATCCAGGTGGTGGCGCCTGGCGAAAGCGGCTAGCTTCTGCACTTGCGGCGGCAACCTGTCTAACCCCCGTCCAAGGTTATACAGCGTGACATACCAAAACATTGTGATCGTAACGACCCACACACCCATACAATACGGGCAAAGCGCGTGGATGACGTAAACCGTTTGGTAAAACAGCCAGTGGACGAAGACTAACCCGGCTAGCGTGCCGAGGTTCAAGAGTAGCCAGAACCATTTCTTGAGCCTGGCGCCGGCGAGCAGTGCAACGCCGGCCGTGATTAATATTGGAAACGCTATAAGACCAACGGCTGGGTTCGGCAAATAATGGAAGACGTTTGCCTCCCAGGATTTCATCACGCTGCCGCAGGCGATCACTGGATTGATGTTGCAGGCTGGCTGGAAACTCGGATTTTTGAGTAAGGCGATTTCGTCGTGCACTAGCACGGCCGAGCAAAATAGCCCAATGACGCCGCCAATGAGCAAAATCCACGGCAGCCACTGGCCTAGCCGGCTGGTGTTAGCGCTGGTCTTCGTTTTGGCTTTCGGCATAGCTGAATTTTACCACGCGGGCTGGCTAGCTCACAGCCGGGAACCCTCGAGTAGTGGTAAAATTAATTGTTTTGATAGTTGATATTATAGTCGGGATTTTATTAATTTTTGCGCTACTGCGCGGGCGCGAGCTGGGGCTGGTGCGACAATTTTTCTCGGCGCTAGGCTTCTTTGGTGGTCTTGTTATCGGTGCCTTAATCGAGCCATATCTTATTGGCATAGCTCATTCGCCGGGGAGCCGACTGCTGTTAACTTTAGCTATTACTCTGGGTTCCGCTATTATTTTCCTCACTGTGGGCGAGTTTGTCGGCATCCTGATTAAGCACAAATTACCGGATAAGATAATCAATGAAGTTGACGCCGGCGTCGGTTCGCTAGCCGGCGGTGTATCGCTGCTCGTCGCGGTATGGCTCGCGGCCGCAGTCCTGATTGCACTGCCCTTTACTGGTTTGCAGACCGACTTAAAAAATTCATTTTTTATCAATAAGCTCGATAATATACTGCCCCCCGCTCCATCGGTCATTGCTAGGCTCGGCTACTTAATAAACCCCAATGGTTTTCCGCGCGTTTTCCTGGGTGGGGAGCCGACGCCGCCTAAAAATATCGTGGCGCCGGACATTACCGGCCGGCTCAAACTGGCGGTAGAAAAAGATCAAAAATCAGTCGTTAAAGTCGAGGGCCTCGGCTGCGGCGGTTTGGTCGAAGGCAGCGGTTTCGTGGTTGGTCAGAATTTGGTGGCGACCAATGCTCATGTTGTCGCCGGTATCAGCCAGCCCTACGTGATAGACGATAATGGCGAGCACAAGGCAAAAGCTGTCTTGTTTGATTCAAATCTAGACCTGGCAGTTCTCGAAGTCGATAACCTTGCCGGCGCGCCGCTAGTCATTTCATCGCAGCACGTCGATCCTGATACGACCGGTGCCATAATGGGCTATCCCGGCGGTGGAGGTTTGCAATCAGACGGTGCGGCCGTAATCGACAGCTTTATAGCTACCGGCCGTAATATTTATAACCAAGGTATTACCCAGCGGCAAGTTCTCGAGCTGAAGGCACCCATCGTGCCGGGCAATTCGGGCGGTCCTTTGATCACTGATGATGGCAGCGTGATTGGCGTAGTTTTTGCTAAATCGACCAGCTACCCGGATGTCGGCTATGCTCTAGCGATGCAAAAAGTTCTAGCCGAGCTCCGAACTGCCGATGCCGATAGTTCTCCAGTCTCGACCGGCCAGTGTGCTGGCTAAGTTTTGCCAGCAATCAGATCGGCTTCAAACTTTTTTGTGCCGGCGAAATCTGCCGAATAGCCGCTGATATCTGGGAAGTTTAGTGCCTGAACATGCTGCCACATTGCTTCAAGCAGTTTTTTGGTTTCCTCAAATTCTTCTCGGGCGAATTTCAGTTCTAGCGATGGGCTGGCTCCGCTAGCATCTGGTTTGATGAAATCCAAGCGTTCGCTAGCCACCGTCCAGTCGCGCCACTTGGCGCTGCCCTCGATTAGCATTTTATACAGGTAGAGCTGCTGCTTGTACTTATGAAATTTCAAATCGTAGCCCCACTTGCTTGCCGGACTGCCGGTTTTGTAGTCGACAATCGCTAGCGTTTTTGCGGTTTTGTCTAGAATTTCCAGCTTGTCGATTTTTCCATTTAAGTGTGCTTCCCCGACGAAAACGCCTTCATTTTTGAATTTAACTTCAGTCTGATCACCTTTTTTAAAACTAGCACTAGCCAGATATTTTTCGAGCTCGAATCTGCCCTGCTCCAGCCGCCGCTTAGTTTCTTCGGGGGCAAGTTTTTTGCTAATCATCGCTCTGTCAAAATAGCCTAGAGTTTGTGCTAATGTCGGCTTTCTCTCTCTGTTAATTTCTAATTGTAACCACTCCAACGTTTCGTGGATGGCGCTGCCGCTGTCTCTTATACA
>JARIHJ010000005.1 GCA_029288335.1 Candidatus Saccharimonadota bacterium | reverse complement strand
GCACTATAACGACGAACACAGCCAGACCAGCCGAGCGCGGATCGCGCAGCCGTTTCAGTCCCGGAAGCTTTTTATAGTCACGTAATTTATCAAGCATTTTGGTGTTTAGTTCAACTAACTGAGATTATAACAGATTGGTGGGGGTACTTGGACTTGAACCAAGGACCAACAGGTTATGAGCCCGCTGCTCTGACCACTGAGCTATACCCCCGCGACGTAAATTATAACAGGCTATCTGGCGCTAATTGGCGTCGCGCTTCAAAAATAGCCACCAGGAGATAAAGCCAAAGACCGCGAGGTAAATCAGAAAAATTATCATCGACTTGCCGGCCGAAAAACCCAACTCTCGAGTATCTACCTTCAGCACCGCGCCGAGATCGCTAAACGGCAAATAATTAACTAACGTCTTCGATATCAGACTAACCAAGTTTTCGAGCCCTGGAAATATGAAAATGAACGCGATCGATGCCACTAGGTTGCGCAGCAACGCCGTCACAATCAGACCGGCTAGCGCCATCGCCCAGACGTAGAAAACTGATTGCAGTAATAACCCTGGCAAGTAACCGTTGCCGCTAATGACAGTATAAGCTTGAGTACCAATCATGTGGCCGTGGGCCGCCGCGCCGGCATGCAAACAGCCGATAACAATACCGACCGAAACGAGACTCAAAATAATTGAATAGCCAGTTAGGACGACAAATTTCGCCGCCAGCACGCTGCTCCGACTAGGATTAAGCGTAAAGCTGAAATTGATCGTGTTGTAGCGATATTCGTGCGCCAGTAGCAAAATCGCGACGATTGCCGAGATCAAACCGGCGAAGCGTAGTGAGCCGAATATCGAATTCTGTACCAGCAGCGGATTCTGCAACTCGGCCGCCGTGTCGTGATAGCCGACGCCAAAAAACGCGATCGCGGCTAGCGCTACCCAGACAAGCAGCGTCAGAAAGTATGTCGAGCGGACAGTTAGTAATTTCTTGGCTTCGGCTTTGAGCTGGTTCATCTGGCTCATTTGCTGTTAAACTCACTTTCGTTTTCGGTCAATTGCAGGAAAATTTCCTCCAGCGAGGCACTACGACTAGCTAACTCAAGTAAGGGTACACCACTAGCAAACGCTAACTTGCCAATTTCGTCAGTCGTTTTGCCGCTAACTCTCAGGCCACCATCCATTTTCTCGTATTCGATTTTCTTTGCTGCTAGCGCTTTTTCCAGCGCCGAAATGCTGGTAGTGCGAACAAACACGCCGGCGTGCGCGCCGCTGGTTAACTGCTTTATGGAAGTGTCGGCGATCAATTTCCCCTTGCCGATGACAACGATATTGTCGGCCATTAGCTGCATTTCCGATAGCAAATGGCTAGAGACGAAGACGCCGTTGCCGCGGTCAGCGTAGTCGCTTAAGAATTTGCGCAGCCAAGCGACACCCTCAGGGTCGAGGCCGTTAGCCGGCTCATCGAGTATCAGATATTTTGGCTCGGCGAGAATTGCCGCCGCCAGGCCTAATCGCTGGCTCATACCGAGGCTGAATTTACCAGGGCCCTTCTTTGCTTCGCTGGCGAGACCAACGATATCAAGTACTTCATCGACCCGCTTTAGTGGAATGTTTCCTTCCGTCGCTAGCACCCTCAAGTGATTGCGGGCAGACCTGGTTGGGTGAAAAGCCTTGGCCTCCAGCAAAATGCCGACGACGCCGGCTGGCCTAGCATGCTCGTTTAGCGGTTTACCATCAAATGTCGTCCGGCCACTACCATTATCCAAGCCCAGCATCAGCCGCATCGTTGTTGACTTGCCGGCGCCATTCGGCCCGAGGAAGCCGGTAACTTTGCCGGTCTCAACCTTGAAACTGACGTTATCAACTGCCAGCTTCTTTTTATAATGTTTGCTTAAATGTTTGGTTTCAATCACTGCCCGCCAATTATACTAGCAATCCTCGATTTCGGCTAGGCTTCTTTCTTGAGCGGCTTGATTTTGGCTGTACAAAATGCGCAGCGGCTGGCGGCAATTGGGATGTCAGACAGGCATTCCGGACATTTGCGGTCGGTCGGATCTTCCGGCTTTTTGTTGCGCTTAGAAAATTCGATCAGCTTGTTAATTGGGTGAACGACGAAGAAGAAAACTACGGCCGCCAAAATTACAAAAGACACCACGGCATTGACGAAATCACCATAGAGAAATTTGCTGTGGTGGAAGGTAAAGTACATATTAGAAAAGTCGTGCTGACCGCCAATGGCAGCAATTAGCGGCGTCAGCAAATCACTGACTAAAGCCTTAACAACAGCCCCGAAGGCTGCACCGATGACAACCGCGACCGCTAAGTCAACGACGTTGCCACGCAGCAAGAATTTTTTGAAATCTTTCCACATATTAATTAGTAGCGTACTGGACAGAGCTAGCTTTATCAAGCATTAGCAGCAAATCGCTAGCATCTTCCGCATTCATTAATTGCTCGCGCAGTTCCTTAGCACCGTCAAAACCGTTAATGTAAACCTTGCAAAATTTGTTGAGAATTTTGATATTGCGCTCGCCTGCTTGCCAAGTTTTATTGAATAATTCTACGTGATGTTTATATAGCGCTAATTTCTGGGCTCTGGAATAATCTTCCCAATCGCTAATCTGGGCAAATGCTAGTGGGTTGTTAAATATGCCTCGACCAATCATAATTCCATCCAATTTGTATTTCCGAGCGAGCTCCAAACCTTGCTGGCAGTTCGCAATATCGCCGTTAGCCACGATTAAAGTTCCCGGCGCCAGTTGATTGCGCAATTGCACCAGTTCAGTCAGGTATTCCCAGCGGGCCGGCACCTTGCTCATATCTTTGCGTGTGCGGCAGTGCATCGTCAGCATCGCTACATTGTGTTTCAGCAAAAACTCCGGCCACGTTAAATCGACGCTGGAAAATCCTAGCCTAGTTTTGACGCTCACCGGTAATTTCCCGTTGGTACCTTCTTTGGTTGCTTGGATAATTTCAGCCGCTAGCTCGCGATTATTAATTAGAGCACTGCAAGCGCCGGCTTTGACTTCGGACTTAGCCGGGCAGCCCATATTTAAGTCGACGCCAATAAAGTTCTTGCCTTCTGTCAAACCAAGTTCACGTGCCAGCGTACCGTCGGCAATTTCGCGAGCGGTTTTGTAGAAATTCTCCGGCTTCAATCCCCAAATGTGCGCCACTAGCGAGGTTTCGCTCGACACAAACTGCAGCTTTTTTAGCAGCCGCGGACGCCCCGGACTTTGCAAACCGTCTACATTGGTAAATTCGGTAAAAAATAAATCCGGCGGTGCCAAGCTAGCGACTACTTGCCGAAAGCAAGTATCGGTCACGTCATCCATCGGCGCGAGCACAAAAAACGGCCGCGGCAAATCAGCATAACTCATCTGGAATAAATTATACTGTACGACCCAACCGGTGCTGTTCTCGGGCGTACTTTTCTTGGGCAGCTAATTCGCGAGCTATCCTGTAGCTCACCGATTCGCCCTCGGTAGTTTTCATAATACGGTTGTGGGTGGCTAAAATGCCTGCTGCCTTGGCGGCTTGGTGATCTGAGCCATCTAGCACTGCTTGGCGCTCTGCAATTTGTTCATCCGATAAAACTTCTGGCGGTAAGGCAGTCTGAGGATCAGGAAGTTCTTCTGAATAACTCCGCCCACCACGCCGATCTGTTCGGTGAGTTTGTGATTGCCCGCTCCGAGACTTCTCCATTTTCGGCCAGGAACCATTTGCGGCAACGTCAGCCATAAATTGGTTTATAATGCCCTGTTCTAGCTGGGTTTTAATCCGCGGATCCGGCGGTAATTCAGTATCAACCATACTGAATTTATACCACAAAATGCTAAAGTTTACAAGCTAGAAACGTCTACTCCCAACGGAAAACACGGAAAGCGATGGCGTAAATAATAACCATCCAGGCAGCAATCAGACCCAGTTGCGGACCAAGGTTAATCAAGTGTTCACCTTGCGTAGCGATCATTCTAGCGCCATCAATTATCGGCGTTAGCGGCATAAAATATGTGACGTGCTGGAGCCACTGCGGCATTAAGAACCTTGGAAAAAACACCCCAGTCAGAAACATCATCGGGAAGACGATGATGTTACCAAGCGGCGCAACTTGGCGCTCGTTCTTGGCCCAGCCACCGAGCGCCAAGCCAATACCGAGGATCATAATGATACCGAATGCTAGAAAGACCGCTAGCTCCAGATAATCACCAACGACATGCAGATTAAATACCAAAACCGCGACGATAAACATTGCCGCAATCGATAGCAGCCCGCTAACAGCATTGCCGAGCATATTGGCGACAAAAAACTGCCAGACCCTGAGCGGCGTGGTGTGCAGCCGGCGCAGAATGCCTTGCTTTTTAAGCTCCGGAAAGACATTCATCGGTCCGAAAATGCCGGCGCCCAAAATGGCAAAGCCGAGCAATCCGGTAAAAGTATAGTCAAACGATGTCAGGCTGTGTTGATTGACTTGCTGCAGCTTAGTGGTAAATGGCGTTTTGGAGCTTGCTAGTTTGGCATTAATACCCTGAAATTGGCCGTTTAAAATAGCCTGCAAAGTACTGGCCGCCTGCTCGTTGCTACCGGTGTAACGTATGATGGCCTGACCGCTCGGCCGACCGTTTTTAAGCGCGCCGAAATCTGGTGGCAACACAATCGTGGCATCGAGCTGGCCTTGGTTTGTCTTGGTCTCGGCCTGACTGATGGTTTTAATAGTTTTATCAACCTTGATGGTCTTCGATTTCTCTGTCCGAGCGACAAACTGCTTGGCAAACTGGGTTTTCGATTGATTGATCAGCGCTGCGCTAATCGTCGGCCCGCTGTGATTGCCGGAAAGTGCACCAAACACAAACAGGAAAATCAGCGGAAACAAAAAAGTGAAAAACAGCGCTAGCCGGTCGCGAAACAGCCGCCGCATATTGATAACGAAGAACACCCAGATGGTGTAGAACTTCTTCTGCCACGGCGAAAGCGGCTTACCGGACCGAGCTGGACGCGCTTGGGCTCGGTGAGACTTGGCATACATACGCCAGGCAATTCTAGCCACAATAAGCGCCGCAATGATGATCCAAACTATGTTCATTCGTCCTTTAGCCCTTTCCCTGTTAGATCAATAAACACATCCTCGAGGTTGGCTTGCTCCACCTGCTGTTCTTTCTTAAAGCCCTTGGCGAGCAAATCTTTGATCAGTTTCTTCGGCGTATCAAGCTTGACGATTTTACCCTGATCCATAATCGCCACGCGGTCACACAGGATTTCCGCCTCG
>JARIHJ010000099.1 GCA_029288335.1 Candidatus Saccharimonadota bacterium | reverse complement strand
TCGGTTTTTGTTTTGGCGGTACCTATGCCTACTCGCTAGCGGTCCAGGAGCCACGCTTAATACTGGCGCTGCCGTTTTATGGGCATTGTGATTTTGATGCTAGCGAATTAGCAAAGACTAAGTGTCCGGTTCGAGCCTTTTATGGCCAAAATGACGAAGGTCTGGTTGCACAAATGGCAGAGCTGCCAGCAAAAATGGAGCAAGCCGGAGTAAACTTTGAACAAAATATTTATCCAAATTGTGGCCACGCTTTCTTCAATGACACCAACAAATTTGCCTACAACGCCGAAGCTGCTAACGGCGCCTGGAATCTAGTCAAAGCTGAACTAGCTAAAGTTAGCTAGCTTTGGAAAGATTTTGGCTAAGGGTAAGCTATTGTTCTGAGCCCAGGTTTTTAGCTCATTACTCAATCTGGTGCGTTCGGCTTGGCGCTGGGCCTTGCTGCTGGTTTTTGACAGATCGTTTTTGCGCTCAGCGGCTAGCGATTTTAGCTCGCTCGCTAGTGCCTTTTTTTGAGCAGCCGTAATCGAGCCGTCGCGGACGGCTTGGTTTAGTCGGGCGTGAAGCCGGATTTTATGGTCGTGATGGCGGGTCTCTTTAGCTAGCTTGTCATAGTGCGCCGTGGCTGGTTTGCTGGCGGCGGAAGCCATGGCACTAGCGCCAAATACCACTGAACCAGAAGCAACAACCAGAGCGCTAGCGTAAATTAAAATGCGTTTTCTCATCTTGAAATTCCCCTGACTTAGCGTTCAAATTATAGCACTCGGGGCAATGCCAGCAGTGATTTTTGAAGGTCCGCTAGCAGCTTCTTAAGCGTATAATTTTTTCAATGAGCGAACTGACGATTGAGACCAATGCTAAGCGACAAGTAGTAGGTATTACTGAGCGGGTCGCTAGCGAAATTGCCAATGCAACCGGGCTAGTGAATATTTTCGTCAAGCACACGACCGCGGCTTTGACTCTAGCCGATTTGGATCCGGGCACTGATCAGGATTTTCTGGATTTTTTAGAGTCGCTAGTGCCAGATAAGTCCTGGCGGCATCCGCACGACCCAGCTCACGCACCAGATCATTTACTGGCTAGTTTAATCGGGCCTAACGTTAGCGTGCCGGTTGAGAATGGCAAGCTAACACTAGGGGCTTGGCAGCGAATTGTGCTAGTAGAACTGGACGGGCCGCGCGAGCGAAGATTAGTCGTGAGCCTTAGCAGCTAGATGCCGGCTCTAACCGAGCAAGCAGGCCAGGCACCCCAGCCCTGTCGGGCTTGAAGCATCTCGGCACGCATTATTTGCTCATCGCGGCTAGCGTTAGATGGCAGACCCGTACCACCGACAGACTGCCAGCTACTTAGAGTAAACTGCAGGCCACCGTAATAGCCATTACCGGTGTTGATGGACCAATTTCCGCTGGATTCACAGGCGGCGATACGATCCCAAACGCTACCGCTCGGCGTAGCGGGCGCGCTAGGTACGGCGCTAATCTCGCTAGTATCAGCAGAAGTAGAAGTTGATTCTACTGGCGCGCTAACCGCCGGAGCTGGCGGTGTGGGTAGCGGCCGGTCCGGCAAATCTTCGCTGGCGGCCGGAATCGTTAGAACTTCACCGGGGTAAATTAAGTCCGGATCACTAATCACCGTATTTTTGTCATACAACCGCTGCCAAGTTGTACCATTTGCCAGCGCAATTTTCGTCAGACTATCGCCGATCTGAACAGTAATTGTGGCGTCTGGAGCCGGAGCAGCCGAAGTGGCGGGGCTCACTGAAGCTGTTTGATTGGTACTGGGCGACGGCGCTGGGGCAGCCGGTGCCGATGGTTGCACAGCTGGCACAGCCGACGTCAAAAGGGCCAAGGCCGAAGCCGAAGCTAATTGCGTGAGTATTTGCATTAAATATCCTCCTAAACCCGAATTTTGCACAAACAGCCACAAGGACGGTAGAACCGCCAGTGGTCGTTAATTAATATTTAGTTAGCGTTAGTTCGTGTCAAAGCGGGTTTTTGTGCTCCCACCTCACAACTTGCGGCAAGCACAAAGGCCAGCTTAACACAACCAGTCAAGCTCTTTCAAGCATAAGCGTTTGCTCTTGAGAGAGTGTGAACAATATTACTGAAGCCAAGCGCAGCTAGTTTATTATTTAAATAGTAAGAAAAGGAGAGTTAGTGGCAAATGCTAGTGATGCTGGGACGGTAAAAGTCGGTAATTTTGCAGTTAACCGGATGGGTTTCGGTGCGATGCGGCTAACTGGGGAGGGCATTTGGGGTGAGCCGGCAGACCGCGAGCTAGCCAAACAGGTGCTAAAAGAGGCGGTACAAAGTGGTGTGAACTTCATCGATACGGCCGACAGCTACGGCCCAGCAGTGTCGGAAAACATCATTGGCGAGACCCTGAAGCCGTATGACGGATTAGTGATTGCGACTAAAGGCGGAATGATACGCCCAGGGCCAGGAGTTTGGCGGCAGGATTGTAGTCCAGAGCATTTGGAAGAAGCCTTGAATGGTAGTCTCGAGCGGCTTGGAGTGAGAACCATAGACCTTTACCAGCTGCACACCGTCGATATAAAAGTAAAATTCTGCGACAGCTTGCAAGCGTTAATTAATTTCAAAAATCAGGGAAAAATTCGCCATATTGGCCTCAGTAACGTTGAGCCGGAGAATTTGGAGGAGGCATTAGGGATGACTGAAATCGCCAGCGTCCAGAATAATTACAACGTGGCGAACCGCGAACACGAGGACGTGCTGAAAATGTGCGAAGAGAACGGCATAGCCTTCATCCCGTATTTTCCGCTAGGCCACGGCGATCTAACTGCGGCAGATGGCCCGCTGGCGCCGTTAGCTGAAAAGTATCAGGTGACCCCGGGCCAAATTGCGCTAGCCTGGTTGCTGGCCCGGTCCAAAGTTATGCTGCCAATCCCAGGCACTAGCTCGCTAGAGCATCTACGTGAAAACATTGCCGCCGCCAGCCTCAAGCTAGCACCGGAAGATCTCGAAAAGCTAGAAGCAATTAGTGACTAGCCAATTTTTTAACGAACGAACCCTTTACGGGTGGCTGGCACCGGCCTGTGGCGTTCGCTTAAGTTGTTCTCATAAAAACTTGGCTATCCACACTCAGTGTTATTATTAGTCTAATGGAAAAATCAAAACGGCCGGAGCGGGTTTACGCCTTCATCGACAGCCAGAATTTGAACGTCGGTGTGCAGAAATTCGGCTGGAAGATGGATTGGCGCAAATTTCGCCAGTGGCTAGCCGATAAATACGGTGTTACGAAGGCCTATATGTTCATCGGTTATGTGCCGGAGAATGAGAGTTTGTACGAGCAAATGCACGAAGCTGGCTATGCGGTGGTGCTAAAGCCGACTTTTGATTTGACGCGCCCGCGCCCTGAAGAGGAAAAAGGCGAAGAAAAGCCGATCAAGGGCAATATCGACGCCGATCTGGTGCTCTGGGTAATGAAGGAGATGAGTAATTATGAAAAGGCAATTATTGTCAGTGGGGACGGTGATTTCTACTCGCTAGTTGAATATCTTGCCGGCAAGAAACGTTTACTGCATTTGCTGGCGCCGAGCGGCCATTATTCGCAGCTATATCATGCCTATGAAAATTACGTTGTCCGCCTCGACCAGTTTAAACAGCAACTACGCTACCACGATCGCAGGCGCCCTGATTCGAAACTGAATGGCAAGCCATCTAAATAACCAACCCAAAATCGTCGTCATCGGTGGCGGTACCGGTAGTTTCACGCTGTTATCCGAACTAAAAAACCACACCAATAACCTTACAGCCTTAGTCAATATGGCTGATGATGGTGGCTCAACGGGTATTTTGCGCGATGAGCTAGGTGTGCTGCCACCGGGTGATGTGCGTCAGTGTTTAGTGGCTCTCAGCAATCGTCCGGAGTTGCGCGCTTTGTTTAACTTCAGGTTCAGCGATGGTACGTTTGGTGGCCACTCTTTTGGCAATCTGTTTCTAAGTGCGGCCGAACAGCAAGCTGGCAGCTTTGCTAAAGCCGTCAGACTTAGTAGCAAGATTCTGAATATAACAGGGCGGGTAGTGCCAATTACCCTGGATGATTGTCAGCTAGTTTTGACGACGCCGGCGGGCAAAATTAATGGCGAATTTGCAATCAGCGAGTACGATATCACGGCGCTGGGTGGCCACCCTAATCTATCACTAATACCGCTAGCCAGGCTAAACCCAAAGGCGAAACTAGCGATCGAACAGGCTGATTTGCTAGTAATTGCGCCCGGCAGCTTATATGGCTCATTGGCGCCAGCGCTGCTGGTTGATGGAGTCAGTCGAGCGCTTAAACGCGCCAAGGCACCTAAAGTATTTGTCTGTAATTTGGTAAATAAAGCCGGACAGACCGATAACTTTGCGGTTCACGACTATGTTCGTGAAATCGAGCGTTTTGCCGGTACTGGCGTGATCGACTATGTACTTTATAACACCGATCAGCCGGATGAGCGGCTCCTCCAGAAGTACTCTCTGGAGGGCGAGTTTCCGGTTAAAATTAACGCAGCTAAGCTAGCTTCCACGGGCTTTAAGGCGCTTGGCGGCAAGTTTCTAGCCCGCGGCGAGATTAAGAGAGACAGCGCTGATAAATTCATCAAACGCTCACTAATCCGTCACGATGCTGTGGCTATCACTAGAGCACTGCTAAAACTCTGCTAAAGAGTTGAGGGCATTGACTAAACATAAGAAAAATGCTAGTATTATAGCTATGGTTAATAGAAATTATCCTCAAGCAATCTTGCACGCTAATGGCGTGAGGGCTAATCAAGGCGAAACTGGCAGTCTGACAGATATCGAGATTCGCCGTGCCGGCGCTATTCGTATCGCTAAAATCCTCGGTGGTGCTATGCTAGTAGGCGCTATGGTTTATGGAGGTGAGCAGGCATTTTCTTACGCTATAAGTCATTCGCCCACGGTAGAGTACCAGCAAGATTTACAGAGGCAACAGCAGAATCAGCCATCCAATTGGCTAGAGCAACAGCTGCAACAACAGCAGGTTGAGCAGCAACAAGCAAATAATTCCTAATCTAAACATCTAGGGATTTAACTGGTTTAGAGACCGCTATATTTAGCGGAATTGCTTACATATTGTTATAACTGTGGATAAGTGGCCCTTCAGGGGCCACTTTTTGTGATAAAAAGGCTTGTATGTGGGTGATAGTGGGTAGTAAACTGTTGCTAGTGGGTAATGGTAGGTAGACCAAAACAGTTTACTTACTTCCTAAGAACCAAGTTCTTACAAAAATAAAAATCCACTAGTAATTTACTAACCAATAAGCGAGGCCAGGTGGACTACTTCGAAAGGAAACTCGACAGCAAACGGCGGTTGACCATACCGACCGAGATTCGAGACAGATTTCTCTCTGGAGCGGTCATTACCCGCGGTTTCGGCCAGTACCTACACCTTTACCCGAAGGATGTCTGGGAAAACCTGGTCGAACCGAAGCTCGCCGGCGACGTGCTCGACGAGCGGGTCGCGGACTTGAATGTTCGCTTCCGCCGCGGCAAAACCGAAGCCGAGCTAGATGCCAGGCAGGGCAGGGTGACGATCGAGCAGCACTTGCTCGACTACGCCGGCATCACACACGATGTTGTCGCCGTCAGCGTTGGTCAGTATTACCGATTAATGGCACCGGACCAGGTTAATTAGTCCGGGGTACCAGTACTTTAATAAATATTAGCAGTTCGAAATCGGCTAATCGGCAGTCAGCAAGTGGTTATTAGGCCCACTTAAAAAAGCCTTAGCTCTTTTCTTAAACACCTCCCAAAACTCCACCTCACACATAAGTCTCTCAACTTTTTACTTCTAGGGCAGAAGTTTCGAAATTTTTTAAATTTCTCGGTTCTTACACCGGTCACTTCTATAAATACCTGGAAGTACTACAAAAACAAAAACCCCATAAAAACAAAAAGCTGGCTGC
>JARIHJ010000096.1 GCA_029288335.1 Candidatus Saccharimonadota bacterium | reverse complement strand
CGTCGAGGTAGCGGCTATTAGCTTACAGTTTCAGGGTAAGCCGGCGGTCCAGGTGCTCGTGCGCGATATTTCTGAGCGCCAGAAGGCTGCGGCGGATTTAAAAAAGAGCGAGGGACGCCTAGCGGCGATTACCTCGGCTTCGCCGGTAGCCTTATGGATGACCGATCGAAACGGCGGAATTATTTATGTTAATCAGACTTGGCTCGACTGGACGGGCCGTCCCCTAAAGGACCAGCTAGGCAAAGGCTGGCGCGCTAGCGTCATCAAAGAAAGTGTGGATCCTGAAACCATTGAGTTAAAAAATGCTGCCAAAGACCTAAGTAATTACCACACCGAATTCAGGATAAGAGATAAGAATGGCCGTGAACGCTGGCTCGATGTCCGTGGCAAACCCTATTTCGACGAGAACGGCGACTATGCGGGCTATAGTGGCTCGGCGAGCGATATCACCAGCCGCAAGGCCGAAGAGCAGCAGCTATTAAAATCCAAAGACCGCGAGAGCTTTTTGCTGAATCTGGCCGATAAGTTGCGACCATTATCGGACGCGAAAAGAATTATAACCACCGCCGCCAAGGAGCTTGGGGAATATTTGCAGGCCAGCTCAGTCGGCTATATTATTGTCGATTCTACTAAGAAATACGCTTCGACGATTGGGGAGTGGAGTAATGGCACGATACCTAAATTGATGGCCCGGCGCGAGCCCCTTGTTGGCAGGGGTTCCGAAATACTTGAAAAGGTTCGTCGTGGAGGAATGATGGTTTCCCAGGACGTCACAATAGATCCTAGGCTGGCCGATCCTGAGCAGCAGGCCGACATGAGAAACTTGAACTTGCGCTCCTTCGTCCTAATAGGGCTAGTCAAAAAGGATGAGGCGCCTGGGTATTTTTATCTTACTGATACTGAACCACGGAACTGGGATCGGGCAGAGCTTGATCTGGCACACCAAGTAGCGGAACGCATCTGGGCAGCTTTGCGTCGGGCGGCAGCCCAGAATGAACTCAGGGAAAGCGAGAAGCGTTATCGGATGCTATTTAACACCATTGATGAAGGCTTCTGCGTGGTCGAGGTCATCCACGACCGCAATGGGCAGCCAGTTGATTTTCGCCTCCTTGAAACTAATCAAGCCTTTAAGGAGTTGACTGGAATGAAAGGCGCCAATGGTGTGGCAATTGGCAGGGAGGCGGCCCAGCTAGACCCAAGCTGGTTGCAAATATTTGACCTGGTCTTGAAGACCGGTCGACCAACCCGCTTTGAAACTGAAGTGAAAATGCTTGATAGCTGGTTTGAAGCCTACGCGTTTCGTGCCGGTGACATTAGCCAAAACCAAGTCGGCATCCTCTTTACCGACATTAAAGAACGCAAGCGCCTGGAGCAGCAGAAGGACGACTTCATCGCTGTCACCAGCCACGAGCTGAAGACCCCGGTTACGAGTATGAAGGTGTACACTAATCTACTCGAGCGGCGTTTTAACAAGAACGGCGACGAGCAGGCGGCGTCTATGGTCGGCAAGCTCGATGGTCAGCTCAACCGGCTTAATAACTTAGTCCGCGAGCTACTCGATATTACTAAAATCGAGGCTGGCCAGCGGCTGACCCTACACCACAGCCGGTTCGACTTACGTCAGTTAGTGGAAGAGACCGCTGCCAGTATAGCTCTAACTACCACCGACCATCATATAGCGGTGTCTGGCGATCATAATGTTAGGATAGAGTCTGATCGAGACCGCGTAGATCAGATATTGACTAATTTAATTGATAACGCTATCAAGTATTCACCTGATCATCCTGAGATTAGCGTGTCGGTGCATAGGGATTCCAAGGATGTCACCGTCTGCGTAGTGGACAGGGGAATAGGCATATCGAAACAGCAGCAAAAGCATTTGTTCGAACGCTTTGCGCGTGTCGGCGGCAAAACTACCGCCAATTATCCGGGTCTCGGGTTGGGGCTATATGTTTGCGCGCAGCTCATCGATAGTTTGGGTGGCAAGATGTGGGTGAAGAGCTCGCTCGGCAAGGGCTCGAAATTTTACTTCAGCCTGCCGGTTGCGCGTCGGCGGCAAAAAGCGTAGACTTGAAAATTAGCAATAATTACAAATTATTAGTTAATCTGCTTAAGTTGTGATATTCGCCACTGCTGGCATTGTATAAGTTAGGATTTAATGACTTTAATGGAAAGTGCGAGTTCAAAAAAAATATTGGTGATCGACGATGACGCGTCGGTCTTGCACGCGCTTGGCTTGTTTTTGGAGCAGGAAGGCTACGACGTCCAAACAGCCTCCGGCTATAACGACCAACTGAAAGGCATAAGACCCAGCCAGCTACCTAATTTAATAGTTCTTGACATTTTGTTGTCTGACAAAAATGGCTGCGACATTGCCCGCGAGCTTAAAGCCGCTAAGTCGACAGCTAACGTCCCGATCGTGATGATTTCGGCCCATCCGGACGGCCGGGAAATGGCTATGAGTGCTGGCGCTGACGGTTTTTTGGCTAAGCCATTTGACATCGACGAATTGCTCGATACGGTCGCTCGACTGGCCAACGGCAAAGCTTAGGTAGACGGCTTCTCTACCGGAATGACAAAGTAGCCACTCTGGCTAGTTAGCAGGCCGCGCTTTACGAGCGTCTGGATTTCTCTCGACACCGTTTCGCGGGCAATGCCAAGCAGGTTAGCTAAATCTTGATGGGTCAGCTTGAGTTCCAGGCGGAAGGCGTCCCCTTTGCGCTTGCCGCAGATTTGAACCAGGTAGGGAAGCAGCGTTTCGAGCTTGCCCTCAGCCGTCTTGTTCTCGATTTGCTCGAGACGTTTTGTAAGCGTATCCGAGAATTCACTGACATAGCGCAGCAGCGCCCAGGCAGTATCGCGGCTGCCAGCAATTTCTTTTAAGAATTCTTCTTGCTTCAAGACACCGACTTGCGCCTCGCTCATAGTGTCATAAAAATAGGGCGAAACGTATTTCGGTACAGCTGGATCTTTTAAGAGGGGGAAGATGTCGCCCGGCTTAAGCAGCAAGAGCGTGCGCTCCTCGCCGTCGTCATTAATGTTATACATTTTGACGTAGCCGGATTTGAGGTAATAAAACTGATTAACTTCGTCACCTTGATAGATGATGATCTGGGCTTTATCACGTCGAACCACTGACATCGAGCGGTAGAGCTTGGTGAGCTCCGTACTGGAGTCGAATAGACTTGGTTTGGCTGGATCGGTGTTTCCGGCCATACTTCTATTATAGTGGACTAGCGTGGCCTTACAAGTGATAAAGAGCATAAGCATAATCTTATTAGCTAGGGTTAGCTCTGTACGTGTACTGGTCGGCTAATCTATACTTATAGATTGATATGGACATTAGCTTGCTGAGGCCGAGTTTTATAGTCATTTTGGGATTTATCCTTGGTGCGGCGCTGGCAACATTGATTAGTATTGAGCTGCAAAATTATATTTTGGCGCGGCGTAGCAAGAAAAAGCTGCCCCGGCGTTTTAACTGGAAATGGTATCTGGCGGCGGCGGTAATCAGCGTGGTTCTGGCGCTCTTAGCGCAATTTATAACTAGTCCGCGGCTGCCGGGCGAACTACCGGGAAATTTCTGGCTAATGGTGCTACCGTTTAGCTTTAGTTTGTGTCTATCGATAGTTTTTTGGGTGCTGGCCGGCAAGTGGATCAAGGTGGGCGGCGTGGTTGTGATGCTGCTCGGCTTGCTATTTTCACTAGCGGTAATTAATGCTCATTACGCCTTTTTTCCGACTTTATACAGCATCTTTAGCCCGGACACCAGAAAAATTTTAGAGCAGCAAAATCAGGACGTGACCAGGATCCAATTTAGCGCGCAGACGGGTGACAAGAGAACCGTCGAAGCGTCCTTATTTGGAGCCGATTATTCTGACAGAGGACAGATTGCTAGTTTTGTAGCGCCTGGCAAAGTGTCTGGCTTTATCCCGCGAACCGAGTGGGCTTACATTCCGGCGATCGCCAACAACAATAAGAAAATACGCTTGCCGGTAATTGTGCTGTTGCCGGGCTCTCCGGGGCTAACTTATGCGTGGCTGAACTACGGGCTTAAGTCGACGCTGAATACTTTTGCCAGCTACCATCATGGGATTACGCCTTATGTTTTTATTGCTGACGACACTGGCTCGATTTCGAACGATACTGAGTGCGTCAACAGTCCCCGGGGTAACGTCGAAACTTATCTCACAGTGGACTTTCCTAACTATATAAAACAGCACTACAAAGTGGACCTCGGCTCGTCTAATTGGGCGATTAGCGGGCTTAGTATGGGCGGCACCTGCAGTGTGATGTTGGCGCTGAGGCATCCGAATGTGTACAGCGTGTTTATGGACTTTAGCGGTGAAATCGGGCCAGAAGTAGGGAGCAAACACACCACGATCGATCAGCTTTTTGGCGGCTCTTCTGAGGCTTGGCAGAACCATCAGCCGTTATATTTACTTAGCCATACCCCGAAGAAAACCCTGGAAGGTATGTACGGTTTTTATGGGGTGGGTTCGAGTGATGCGCGTATTTACCAAGACAGTGCCAAGGAATTATATCGGAAATCACGGCAAGTCGGCCTACCCAGTCGTTTCGAGAGTGTCGGCGGGACGCACGCTTGGCAAGTATGGGAAGCCCTGTTTCGGGATTCATTACCTTGGACCTCTAACCGGTTGGGCGCTACCGATTGCCTGGAAGTCTGCACAGGCGCCTAACACCGTTTGAAGGGTTTCAGATTTTCCTTAAGCATCGCGCTTCAAGACCAGCCAATAAGTGGCGCCGATAGCTAGGGCGGCCAGCGCGAGGTAAATGCCAGTTTCAATCCACTGGAAATCCCAGTATCGGTAGGCTGGTTGGTACGTAGTGACTTGGTGCCAGCCGGCCTTGTCTAGGCACTCGGCAATGGGGTCCTCTCCATTTGGGGCTGGCACGGCTTTTCGGATGGTGCCGTGGTCGTTAGTGGTTCCTGAAGTAGCCTGCTGGATTACTTTCTGACACTGCGGCGGAGCGGCTGGGAATATGTCGCCCAGAACCGCGTGGCCGTTGCTGTCATATATCGTATTGCTGGTTATCCAGGCGCCCTGTGGAATTTCGCTGCCGGCATCGTCCTGCCTGGGCCCAAATGGTGCGGTAACCGAAACCGGTTTCATATAGTTTGGTCGCACCAGGTTTGGAATGACAATATGTGAGACTGCCACGAATAAAACTAGCGTTACGCCGACGGCTACCATGACTTTCCTAAACCAAGCCCCAAACAGTATGCCCCAGCTCACGACAAATAGGCCTATAGCGACCGGCACGACTCCCTGAATGCCGAATTCATTACCGTTGGAAAATCGGTCCATGTCTAGCGCGTTTGTAGTTTTTGACCACCAGGTAATTAATGTCGCAAAGGCTGCCGTGAGAACTAATGTAGCCGCTAGCATCCACACAAGTTTTACGGTCAACCACTTACGCCGCGAAACGCTTTGTGTCCAGGCCAGGCTGTTTGTGCCTTCGCCATATTCTTTAGCCAGGAACGGCGCTCCCCAAAACACACCCAGGATTATCGGCAAAAATATAACTGCGCTCGGTATAAGTCCGGTCAGTATTCGGTCAAGAGTTGTCGGGAATAGACTGCTAGTGCTTAAATCACCGCAGGTCGGATTAGCTGGATTTTGAGCGCAGTCGGCTACGGTGTGCTGATAGACGTGCCAAAAATGTAAGCCGGTCGGAATTACAAAGGCCGCGTAAATTACCAGCAAGATGCCGAATATTAAAAGCTGCTTGCGGTGTTGCCTAAGTGCGAACCAGTTCATTTTTCACCTCCTTCCTTGGCTTGGCCCATATATGCCAGGATGATTTCCTCGATGTTCGGCTCGTGTTGCTGCCAGCCGTTTGGTACTTTCGCGCCTTTTTTGAGGTGCACTAGCAAAGTAGACTGCCTGATCGTGTGGGTTTCATGGATGATTGCAAAGTCGTCTTCGGGGATTTTGTTTTGACGGGGGCCGACAAGTAATTTGTGCTCATTGAGTACCGTTTCGATTTCATCGCATAGCTGAGTTTTGCCAGCGGCGAGTACGATAACGTGGTCACTTACCCGTTCCAGGTCGGCCAGCAGGTGGGACGACATAACTACCGTCAGGCCGCCATCAGCCACAGCTTGGGCCAGGGAGCTTAAGAAATCGTGCCGGGCTAAGGGGTCGAGAGCTGCCACGGGTTCATCCAGCAAAAGCAGCTTGGGTTTTTTAGCAAGCGCCAGAGCCAGCGCAACCTGGGCGCGCTGGCCACCGGACAATTTGCCAACTGGCCGGTCAAGCGGAATCTGCAAATCTTTGAGTCGTTTTTGCATAAATTCTTTGTCGAAGCGTTTATTTAAATGTGCACCCATTTTAATGTGGTCGGCGGCGTTTAAGTTTTTATAAAGTGGGATTTCCTGTGCCAGATAGCCGATGTCGCTCAAAAAACTTTCTTCTTGTGCGGGCGCCTTACCCAGCACTTCGCCCTGCCCGGCGCTGGCTCGATTCAAGCCCACCAGAATTTTTAATAAAGTCGATTTGCCAGCGCCATTTGGCCCGACCAGTGCCGATACGCTGCCCGCCGGCACCGAAATGTTGCAGTTCTCGAGCGCCCAAAACGACCCGTAGCGCTTGCCAAGCCCTTTCGTTTGTATTACTGCTGCCCCCATTGGTACCCTCCTTATCTTTTATGTAGAGCGATCCTTAGTAGTGCTTCAATTGCTTCGTCGTCCAGTCCGGCTTTACGAGCTTTGGCCACCCAGCCGCTCAAGTCTTGGCTCAGTGCTTCTTGCACCTCTGGCGAGGGCCCAGCCGGGCGCTGCTTCACAAACGTGCCGCTGCCCGTGCGGCCTTCCACGAGTCCGAGACTTTCCAGCTCGCGGTAGGCTTTGGCCACGGTATTGGGGTTGATAGCTATATGGGTTACAACCTCTTTGACCGTTGGCAGCTGGTCGCCCGGCTGCAAAATGCCTACCTGCAGCGCCTGCTTTACCTGCTGCACAATCTGCAGGTAGGGCGGCACGCCGCTGTGCGTGTTAAGGCGAAACTGAATCATAATATTACTATTATACTAGTTTCCTAGTGAAAGTATAAGCCTAAAATTTAATGTGTCAAATGTAGAGGGTTTTATATAGGTCTTTTAGGAGGGAAGTAAGTTTTAGGTTCTATACAGCTAATTGTCGGTATATAATACGGTTATGGTTAAAAGATTCCCATATTGGGTTTACGTCGTTGGCGTTTTTGTAGCCTGGGCGATTGTCTTCCTTGTCACCTGGAGGAAGCTCGACGCTCACAGGTTCCACGAGGTGCTGATTTTTGGCTGCGGCTTCTTGATTGGCGTGCTAGCCGCGAGCCTGGCGCGCAAGATTTATAAGTAGTTATTTGGTATTCCTAAATCGTACGCCGGCCTAGCGTCGTTGACAATGCTAGAACTAAATTGCCACAATGGAGCAAATGTCTAGCCGCGTTATCAGGGTGGATGGCAAGAGTCTGACAATTCCAGAGCTTATCGATGTGGTGCGCGGCGGCTCGAGCGTGAAACTTTTGCCCGAAGCTCGTAAGCGCGCACGCTTGAGTCATCAGTTAGCCACCTGGGCTGCGAAGCAGCGGACTTTGTACGGTAGAAACACCGGCGTAGGGGGAAATAAAAGCGTTTCGGTTACGCCAGATACGTCGACTGGTCACGGCCTTAGACTGCTAAGGAGTCACTCAGCTGGTGCCGGCCCGGCCGTAAAGCCAGAACTGCTGCGGGCAATGCTAGTCGTACGCCTCAACCAGCTTGCCGCCGGCGGCTCGGGCGTGAATCCAGCCTTGCTGGATATATTAGTAGATGCGATTAACAAAGGCGTAATTCCGCCCGTCACTAAATACGGTGCGATCGGTACCGGCGACCTGACGGCCTTGGCAACGACGGCGCTGTGTATTATGGGTGAACGGCCCTGGCGGCAGGGCTCGCTGCCAAAATATCACCTCGATGATCAGGATGCGTTGGCATTTATGAGTAGTAACGCGGCGACACTGGCTGAAGCCGCGCTGGCTTGTCACGATCTTAGGGTTTTGCAGCGGGCTAGTTTGGCAGTGGCGGCCCTACCATTCCTGGCGCTCGATGGTTCGAGCGAAGCCCTAGCCGCTGAGGTGCATCAAGCCCGGCCCAACGTTGGCCAGCAGCAAGTTGCCGCTGAGCTGCGAAAGCTGCTGGGCCCTGATTTGCGGCGACTGGCGCGGCAGGTCCAGGATTCGTTTTGTTTGCGAGCCTTTCCGCAAGTACACGGCCCGGCTATGGAGGCAGCAGAACGCCTGGAGGAGATTTTGCTGCTAGAGATGAACGCTGCCAGCGAGAACCCGCTAATTGATCCGGCTACCGGCAAAGCTTTTCATAATGGCAATTTCCATCTCGCCAATGCGGGTTTAGCTCTCGATAATATCAGAGCGGCCACGTATCAGACGGCCGCGCTGTCAGTTGCTCGTTTGAGCCAATTAATGGAGCCGGCTGCTACGGGGCTTCGCCCATTCTTGGCTGGAGGGCCTACTGCCAGTTCTGGGCTGCTTATCACCGAATACGTGGCTCATTCCGCTTTAGCGGAACTCCACCTGCTGACGACACCTGCTAGTATCGGCGAGGCTGTGCTATCACGTGGAGCTGAGGAGCACGCCAGTTTTGCTACCCAGTCTGCCTGGCATACGACCGCCTCAGTTTCGCCATACGAAACGATCCTAGCCTGTGAACTACTAGCGGCGGTGCGAGCTTTACACCAGCGAAACATTGTGCCAAAAGGCTCATTGAAGCGTCAGTATGAGATGGCTCTAGCTGCCCTAGATCCCGATGAATCGGACCGCCCGCTGGATGCTGACATTGCAACGGCCGTAGCTACCTTGCGAGAGTTTTGATCTTAAGCTGCTGGATTTGCGACCTGTGGTGACCACGTGTCTTGGGTGCACTCGGATTCCAGATTCTCGCCATCTGGACTGAGCCTTAGGCGATAGGTTTGTATGCCGTACTTCTGATACATTTGTCGAGCTAAGCGCATAGCATCAGAGTGACTTGAGCTGGGTGTTTCCGCGCCTTCTTGATGAACTTTACCAGATGCGAGCTTGGCGATGGCTTCACTGGTCCATACGCACCACGATATGCAAAAACCGTCAGCGTCAGGTAGGCCTTTGTAGTAGTGGAGCAGGGCTTGCCCGCCTTGCTCGTCCCTGTAATCGTGCGCTTCTTTGTGAGCCAGGTGGTCTTTGGTAGCGAGTAGATCGATATCTTCTTCGGTAAGTCCAGGATTGCGCTGCGAGCGAAAAACCACGAGATAATATTGCTGCTCGTTTATTAGGCCGTATGCGTCGCGCAAGCGTGTGACCGCAGAGAGCATATCGAAACCCACGAAAATATCTGCCCGCTGATAATCGTCAGTGCGGCAAGGAATGTCGATGGCGTTGAAGTTTTCAAGCGCTTGGTAGTATTGATTTTCGAGCTCTGTTGTTGCCGGAGCTCCCGAGAGAAACTCACTCATTTACCTTTGTTATATCACGAACGAGATTGGCCGGCAATTGTCTTATTGATGTAAAAAAACCACTAGGTGTGGAGTCTTTTCAGAGCATAGTTCTAAGCATATAATTTGAAATGGAAAGCCGAAAATGGGCAAAAACAAAGTCAAAATCCCTTACGTCCTTGCTATGGTAGCTACCGTAGTCATTGTGGACGTTCTTTTCTTGAGGCATCATTTCTGGGAGCGACTTTTGTCCAACATCGGAATTGTTGTGGTATATATAGGTTTCTACCTGATATTTCTAGGCCGCCGATAAAGCTATAGAAACACTGAAAAATGGCTGAGTTATACGGTCAGGAACCCTTTTGAATTTTATCTTGAGATAATGTGCCAGATACAGTTGTAGCATTTGTCGTAGAGATCAATTGGATGCCATCAACTGGCCCCATGGCATGAGAGGCGCCTGAAGACCACGCTTGATTAGCAAGTGATAATTTTGGCCAATAATCTTTGACATCTACACTCTGGTCAACAGTTTGTAGGCTATTGAACAGCGCATCAGATTTTTTAGCATATGCCCGCTCTATTTTATTTAGTCTTTGCTGCATCAGGCTTTTATCCTCAATCGTAACGACCCTAGTGTGGTATGTATCCCTGAACTCTTCAAAAAAAACATTGGGATCTACATAAACTTCTTTAGCACCTAGGTCAACCTTAATACTTTGTTTGCTGAACTTATGAATAACAATGCCATGTTTAGCTATAAAAGTATGTGCCACGCCGTTTCTGATTAAGGAGTAGAATAGTCCACCAAGACCCTTATAGGCGGGAAATTGTGTGCAAAAGTAATAATCCCAAAAATGTAAGAATTTATCATGACCTCCATGGTCGGGATCAAATTTTTTTTCTGATGGTAACAGCAGACCACCAAGTAGCTCCATGCCAGCCAGAATGGTAGTCATCATTGGATAGCCAACTGCGCCGTATTCTTTTCCGGCAGCAACATTATCATGCGACATTGTTTCCAGGTCACTAAGCAAGTAGCCATCTATAAATTGTGAGAGGAAACTATCAATCGACACTACGGTCTCCTTTGGCGTGCAAATTGGCTCAATTTTACAACGAAGCTAGAACCTGTTTCCAGCGCAAGGTGTGAACCAAGCCCCGCCGCCTGTTTTGCCAAAGCCAAAACGCGCCCCGCCAGAAAAAGCCTTTGCATTTTTGAGATTTCCCCCGCCGATTTTTTCTTTTTTTAGTGGAAAAGGCTATTTCTGTCGGTGCGCCTGCCGCAAACGGCAGAGGCGGCGTGGCTCGGAGCGGCAAAGCCGCTATGTGTCGCTTGCGACACATAAACAGAGGAAATCTGTTATAATTACTCCTATGAAAACAATTCTAATTACTGGTGCGAGCGACGGACTAGGCTTTGCTACCGCACAAATACTTTTAGAAAAAGGCTACGATGTCTTTTCGCTTTCTCGCTCAAAACCTGTAGACGCCAGAATTAAACACATTGTACTTGATTTGACAGATGAAAAATCTACTGAAAATGCCGCAAAACAAGTTTTGGAGTTAAACACTCCAATTACGACTTTGATAAATTGTGCTGGCATTATGTCCAGGTTTGACCGAACAGACGACAAGCAATTTAGCGATATAGTAAATGTCTATTCAACCAATGTTATGGGCACAATTTATCTCGTCAATTTCTTGCTTGATAAACTGATTAAAGATGAAGCCGACATTATAAATGTCGCTTCTACTGCTGGAACAAAAGGCTCGGCAAGCGAGCCAGTCTATGTAAGTTCTAAATGGGCAATGCGTGGCTACACAAAATCATTACAAGAGTTGTTCAAGAGTAAAAAATCACGAGCGATTAGTTTCTGTCCAGGTGGTATGCGAAATAAAATGCTAGAAAAAATCACTGGTGAACAACTATCTGACCCTGAAAACTGGATGCCAGTAGAAATAATTGCCGATGAACTCGTAAAAGTTGTTGAAACACCCAAACAAGCAGAGATTAGCGAAATTATAATCAACAGAAAATAACTGACATATCACCTATAAAAGTACAGTGGTCTATGAGAGAGGTTAGCTAAGGGTCAAGAAATTGTTGATATTCTCAACAACTCGCTCGCCGAGCCTTTGTTTTGTTTCAATAGTGTGTCCAGCCACTATTTTAGGAAAAATAACTCTGTCCAAATCTTTGTAAGCAAGATACAGGCTATCGCCTGCCGAGTAGTCAAAAATGGCAAAGTTGCTATCGGTTGCTATCCATTGGCGAAAAGCCTGTTCGTCTAGTATGTTTCCCATACTTGCTTGTAGTAATATCGTCCCTTGTTTTAGTAGGCTAAACTGTTCTGCTGACATTACGAGTGTGTCAGTAGGTACGGTTAGCACGATAATATCGCTGCTGGCGATTACATCGTTTAGTTGCCCGTACACAGGCCCCCTATTTTCCCAGTCCTCTTTGCGACTACGACTGTGATATTGAACGCGCATTTTGTATGCCAACGCAAGTTCGGCGACAGCCTGACCAAGCGCACCCAGTCCAATAATTGAAATTGTTTTTCCCATTAGTTCGTGTGGTTCTGGCCTCCACTGATAATCGCCAACGCCGCGCAACAAGCGGACGAGTTGCATAAAGATAAACTCTGCCGTAGGTTCATCGCCATAATCTTTGACGTTAGTGTAGGTAATGTTGCGTTGCTCTAACAAATCGGTGTCCAGGTTTGTCATAGATGTACCGCATACTCCGACATATTTGACACTAGGACAGCGGTCAAGATATTCACTGGTTATTTTTGTGCGTGGGCTGACCAAAACAATTTCTGCGTTGTTGGTTCTGGCGACCAATTCGTCAATACTCTCGGTCCGGCTGGCGGGAAAATCTACGGGTTCAGAGGACAACTCTTGAATACGCTCTTTTGTCTCGTCAAGAATATGCACATCAGATAAAACAGATACTTTTGCCATAGTCCAATTATAACAGTTTGAGCCGCAAACAACGGCGTAGCCGTTGAGCGCACCGACAGAAATAGCCTTTTCCACTAAAAAAAGAAAAAATCGGCGGGGGAAATCTCAAAAATGCAAAGGCTTTTTCTGGCGGGGCGCGTTTTGGCTTTGGCAAAACAGGCGGCGGGGCTTGGTT
>JARIHJ010000093.1 GCA_029288335.1 Candidatus Saccharimonadota bacterium | reverse complement strand
CGGCAGACCGAAGACTAGGTGGGTTTTAGCCCCCTTGATACGAGCTTGCTGGACGGCAGACTGATCTTTGCTATCACCGAAGCTAATATGGCCAAACAGCGCCGGATCAGCACTATAAATACCGATTTCTCCTCCGCTGCCTTGAATAACTCTAGCAGCTAGAGTTTTTGGTAAATTCAGTCGATAACTAAAGGTTAAAGTGCCCTGTTTAGGGTTTTGCACCACAATATCTTCCTTTAGCCCGTTATCCTTCAGCGTATAAATGGCTTGCCTGCCACCATTCAGCGGATAAATAATGTGGCCATTATTAAGCTGACCGCTATTGGCAGCGAACTGCGGCACTAGCTTGAAACTCAGCTTGGTATTGGCGTCGGTGTAGCTAGCTCCTTGGCTAAAATCGGTTGGCAGAGTTAGGCCATACAGGCTTTTGTCGCCTTTTTTGCCGCTAGCCGCACCAACTTGGGCTTCCATCGTCGCCAACGGACCGCTAGCTTGAGATTCTTGGACAACTTGCTGGTTAAATTCATACGACTGCGTGCTAGCATCGTATTTGAGCTGTTTCAGTAGTTGCGGTTGGCTCGTGCCGATCAGTTTCTGCGTGGCCGCAGCTAGACTGTATTGGCTCGCTTGATTAAATTGCTGAGCCAGCGGCAAAAGCACACTAAATATTAATACCAACGCAATTACGACGTTGCCGAGCCGCCACCACGGGTCGTAGCGACTGTCATTCCGCCGCCACCAATTTGCCAGCCGTCTAGCGCCGGCCGTCACCGGTCGCCAGGCTTTTTGCAATTTCTTTATATATAATAGTAGCGTTTTCATACTAGAAACTACTCTGATAGGTAAGTTTGATATTGCCTATCTCGGCGTTCGCGCTGCCGAGGCTGGACATCCGAATGCGCAAAGTCATATATTTGCCGGCCGTGTAAGTACCGGCCAGCGTGCAGCCCGAGCCAGAGGCTGTCCAGGTCGAAGCTGTGCCAGGGGTGATGTTTACGTAGTTGCAATTTGATTCCGTCGTGCCGGCCGAGTCAATCGCCTGGAGTGCCATCGTCGCATTGCTCGTGTTCGAGCTGTAGGTGTTAATCGTCAGCGGCGTCGAGCTCGACCAGCCCGAGAAATCGCTCGGGATCGGCACTTGAACTACCACATCATAGCACTGTGCGCTGGTCTGGGTGGATGTCCAGGTGTAATAGCTCTGCGTAGTGTTGCCGATTCCGGAGATGCCGGTCGAAAAGCCGCTCGTCATCGTTCCATTTGCGGCACTAGTACAGGTGGCGTCATTCTGGGCGTCCAGCACCGCGCCGGCGTATTCGGGCGCTAGCAGAATCGTCTTGGCGTGCTGTGCCGTACCGTGGGCCACGAGGCCGCCGCTAGGGGTGAAAATAACGTAGTTGCCGCTGGTGCTATCACCCAGTGTGATGGTCGTCGTGCTGCTATCAACGTTGAAGATAGGTGTGCTGCTAGCATTCTGTACATCAAAGGCATGGACATTGCTCCCAAGTATTCCAAAATAAGCGTTATTGAAGGTAGAACCGTTCGTAGTAATGTTCCAACTGGCGCAATAGGGCGCCTGTATACCGGTACTGCTTATAGTCATACAGTTGCCACCGAGACTAATTTGGCTGCCATTGATCTCACCGAGGTGGTCTACAGAGAACATCGTGGAACCGCCGACCTGGAGGTTCATTAGGTCAGCCATACTGCCTGCGCCACTGCTCGGCGCATTGAGGCCTAAGTAGGTACCGCCGTTAGTAGCACTGTTACCGCCCTGGATAGCACTGCCAATCTGGATAAGGCTGCTTGTGGCACTGTTCGTGGGCGCACCTGTGACCGCCAGGGCATTGCCACCAGTAGCACTGGTAGTAATGGTACCGGTAGCGGTTAAGCTGCCACCTACACTTATAGTGGTGCCACTCTGAGTCAAGATAGAGTTAGCCAGGTTAGTACTGCTGCCGCTGAACATAGCTATAGTACCGCTGGTACCGCTGCCGGTCAGGCCAGCCGCTGCGCTGGCACAGGTACCGCCGGTAGTGATACCACCCTGCACGACCTGGTTCTGCAGGAACTGCCCGCCGCTACAAGTAGTAGTAGCGCCGGCGGTGCCGTTGTATCGATAGCCACCGGCCGAATTGATGCTACCGGCATAATAGCTGAGTGCTGTGGAGTTGTTGTAGATCGAGTAGTTGGTGCTGCCTGCACCATTACCCTGGATGTACAGACCGTAATTGTTGGTAGTGCCGCCGCTGCCAGCGGGCTGCGTCAGATAGAGACCATAGTTGTTCAGCGTGCCGCCCGTGCCGGCGCCGGCGGTCGAGCCGTTCAGCAACATACCATAATTATTAATAATGCCGCTGGTGTTGCCGCTGTTAGCCGAGATAGCGCCGCCCTGAAATTCGGCAAAGTTGTTAAACAGCTTTGACCCGCCGATGCTGGCGTCCTGGGCATTGTATATGGCCCCGGTTTGTATCGTACCGGTATAGCCACTAGTTGTTTGGGTGCTGCCCGTAAAGGCATACAGGCTACTGATATTGAGCGAGCTGCCGCTCACCACCGGGGTGCTGACCGTACCGAATATATTAGTGAGCGAGGCACCTGTTGGGCTAAAGTTCACCTGGTTTTGTAAGCCGTACTGGTTAGTAGTGGTGGAGGAGGCCAGCGTACCGGTAATGTACTCGCGATAATTATTGGCGGTAGTATAGGTGCCGTTGATCAAGAGGCTCGCGTTCGCCGTCAGGTTACCCTGTACTGTCGTGGCCACAGTGGCCGAACCAATGTTGATGGCATTGGCAGTGGTGGTGCCGATGTTCAGCGCTGTCGCCGTCGTAGTATCCAGGGTGCCGGCGATGGTAACCGCACCGGTGGTAGTATTGACGTTTAGCATACTGGTGCCAGCGGCGTTCTGGATCTGCACGGCGCTGGCGCTATCAGCGCCGCTGCCCGGTTTTATGACGATGCCAGCCGTGGTACTGTTATTTTGAATAGTAAAAGTACTACCCCAGTTCTGCAGCATAGTGGCGTTACTGCTGTTGAAACTAAGGACTGGGTTGTAGACACCTGATGTATTCAAAGAGCCGAAGCTTGTTACGTTGGTTTGGCCGTTATACATCAACCGCCCGGCATTTGTTTGGTTTTCAGCATTTTCGCCGAAATCTATTATGGAATTATCGCCCGCCGTATCTGTCCAGTTGCTATGAACCACCAGACGCGCCACCCCGGGCGAAGTCCCCGGGTTGGAGTTTGGTGCGGTTACAGCTACATAGCCGTCGGTTGTGTCTACAGTCAGCAGGCTGGAACTGCTGGCATTCTGGACTTGAAACGCCGTTGTAGAGTTAGTGGTAGTCTGAAATGTTTTATTCCCAACAAATGTCTGGGTGCCGGTGTTGACTAGCCCAGCGTAGCTGGCACTGGCACTTTGCAAATACAGCGTCGAGCCACTGATGTATGCACCATTCGTATTAGCCGCGCCGCCATCGAGCGCACCGATGGTTTGTACCCCCGGCGAGCTGGCACAGTTATTGAGCGTATGCAAGCAGAAGGTGTCGGTTGTGTTGGTATCGGCCGGTATGGATATTGTGACGCTGTTTGCCTGTGTGGCCGTTGCTAAGGTTACTGTGTAGCTGCCGCTCTTGTAGAAGAGCTGTCCAGCATTATTAAATCCTCCGAGTAACGTGCCGGATCCATTAGCTATATCCAAGAAGTCACCGCTGCCGGCATTCTGGAGGTTTAGTACCGTACCTGTAGCACCGCTGTATTGCTGGTTCAGGTTCAAGATGTTGCTGCTGTCGGTGCAGCTGCCACTGACAACTGTACAATTGGAGGCAAAGTTTGCTAGGGAATTAGAGATGCTAATCCCGGGGCCTGCAGCCTTTAGGGCGATTGCAAGTTGTTGAGGTGAATTATTGGGGCCGGTCCAGGACATAGTAGTGCTAGACGCGGTACCTTGCTTGTAGCTCATCCAGGTACCGAAACCAGGGTTGTAGAACATAGTTTGACCCGCGCCGGGCGAGACACTGGACCAGCCGGTGGCACTCATAATGTCGATTGCCATCTCACTGGTCGTTGTTGGGCTCAATGTTGTTGAGGGAGGAATCGCCGAGGAAGAACCAGTGGCGGCGATGCTGGAGGATTGATTGACGTTGTACCAAGTAGAAGAAGTACCGTAAACATAAGTACTGCCAGTCGAAATCGTGTATGTGCCGACAGCAGGATTGATTAGCTCCCACATTTCCAACCCACCGCTGCTGGCAATTAAGGTAAGTGGTGTGCCGTTGTATGTAACTGCCGAAGGGCTGTTAGTTACTGCAACAATGAGTACACGGTTTGGATAATTAGCGGTGGTGTGTGACCAGCTCGTGACGTTATTGGCGGGTGCAGTAGAGTCGAGCGTGACGTTACTGCTCCCAGAGTTATTCACCGTTACATTTCTTTGTGTGTTCAAAACAGAGTTTGCTACCGAGCTGTTAGTTGTGATTGTTCCCGTTTGTGCTATAGCCGCAATTGCACCGCTAGTATTGCCACCAGCCTGAGTAGAGATGTTTAATGCGCTGCCGCTTGTCAGGCTATTCGCCGTGACATTAAGCGCATTGCCGGTGGTAGCAGCGCTCTGCACATCTAGGTTTGCCCCTGGTGTAGCTGTGCCAATGCCTAAACTACCAGAGATACTGCTTGAACCGGTACCTTGAACCGTTAAAGTGCCCGAGTCGGTTAGGCCGCTCGTACCAGTTTGGGTAAGGATGGAATTACCAATTGTGCCGGCCGCCGTGAACATAGCGACGGTGTTGACCGTACCCGACCCGCCGATGCCGCTACCCGCACCACCGCCACCCACACAGTTACCACTAGATACACAAATGGTACCGGTAGCGTTGGGCAAAGTATAGATTTGATTGCCTGTCAGTGTCGCTACTTGCAATTTACCGTTAAAACCATCAGTCGTACCATCCAGAAAGCTAAGGACACCGGCACTCGTAGTAGAGCCAATAGTTGCGTTACCCTGGAGAGTTGAAGCTCCGACTATAGTCACATTGTTACTGAAAGTGTTATTGCCAGTGAACGTATTGCCCTGGTCAATACGCGCAAGCTGAGTAGAATCAATGCCATCTAGCGTGTCGGCGTTCATAGCATAGGGAGCTGATTCAAGTGGCTGGAGTGGACTCATCGGCCCCTCGGTCCAGCTCGGTGAGCTAGATGTAGCGGTAGACGGGCTTGGCAACTCAATCTGTAGCCACAGATTGGGATTACTCGAAAAGAGTTGTGGCGTTAGAGCCGTGATGGAACCTAGCTGGACGCTGAATAACCCATTGGCTAGGCTAACTCCCTGAGAATTCGCAACTAGGTAGTCCTCTTCCCAAACGGGTGAGCCGGTCCCGGCAGAATTGGTGAACAAGCGAAACTTCACATTATAGCTACCATCGGGCATTATGTTACCGTTCTGGTCAGTTAATCTGGCCTGGAAATTGACTTTGTAGGGAACAGTTACAACAGGGGGGTTAAAGGCATAAGCAACTCTAGCCGGTGAAGTGTCCAGTTGCTGGTAGGCGAGGCTAGCCAGCCCTGACAAAATCAAAGCAAAAGTTAGCAACACCAGCGGCTTAGCTGCTCTACCTAGCAGCCCCCTTACCCGGTTCTGATTACCCGTTTTGGTGTTACTCAGCCCTGTTAACAAGGCTCTTTCCTTTTGTCTTTGTTATTTGTTTGCCGTTTTTAATGTTTTTCGGCTAGATATATTGTAGCTCTAAAGTTGTCCCTGTCAAACCCTTTAGGCAAAGTTATCCACAGGAAATGAATAAAAAATTAGTTCAAAAGCTAAATTATTGCGCTGAAGCGCTGTCATTGTTAGGATCAGCAGGATTTGCCTGATCCGATGCACCGCCAGCAAGAATTTGCGGCGCAGCTTGCTTGATTTCAGCTTGGAGTTTTTCGAATTCTTCATTAACCACATCTTTGTAGTTCGGGAAATTTGTCTCAAGCCAAGTAAGGGCCCCAGCGTCATCTTGGTTCTGGACAAACTGCTCGAACTCGTCGAGCTGCTGATCGCTCATCTGCTCAGCCAATCTGGTACCAACGCGCATCTCGAGCGTATCGCGGATTTGCTGCAGCATCGCTCGCTTGTCTTCGGCTGGCATTGCGGCCAGGCCTAGATCTTGGAGTAAGCTATCGTCAAGTCGAAGTGGCATAAGGGGCATTATACCACACCTTTCAGGCGGCCGCTTCCGCTGCCAGGAATGCGCCCAATGATGAGCGCGCCATCAGTTGCTTTCGGCATTGCCCGAAAGTAACCAAAGGTCTAGGCCGGTTCTTTGGTTCTTGGAGAAATGCTGTCAAAATCTACAACCGGCTCAACTAACTCCTTCCAATCGGCCTAAAGGCAACTGTCGAGCCGCCAAAGGTAGTTGTAGCTTTACATCATTTCAGCCAGGAACGTCGAAATGGCCGAGAAATAGATTTTGGCTCTGGGCCGGGCGCCCTCCAATAGGTGCATCTTAAAGCTGGCGCTCAGCAGTTTCTCTCGTAAATACTTCCAAGCGGTCACCTTCAGACAGATTGAGCTTAGCACTTGTAGCCAGCTCCACTCCGCACATTTCGCCTTCTAAAACTTCTTTGGTGTCTTGTGGGCCGCGCTTCAGGTTGATGACTTCCACCTCCGCAAGTTGCTTGTCTCCATGCATGACCCTAGCGCGGGCCGGCGCCACAAGCTTGCCCTTAGTGACTTCACCACCGCAAATTATTTCTGATTTTGTTGTTTTAAACACAGCTTTAATGTTCAAACGTCCCTGTTCAGTTTCAATAATTTCTGGGGATAGCAGTTTTGATAGCTCAGCCTTGGCATCATCGATCAGCTCGTAAATTATCTTGTAAATTCGCACCGGAATTTTATCCCTTGCCGCCAAACGTCGGTTGTTGGCAGCAATTTCGACATTGAAGCCATAGACAATCGCACCCGAGCTTTTCGCGAGAGCCAAGTCGTTAGCGGTAACCTGACCAACGCTGGCACCAACTACACGAACCGCCACTTCTTCAGTATTTAGCGCTTTCAAGCTGTCGCTAACTGAAGTTAGTGACCCCTGTACATCGGCCTTTAGCAGAACGTTGAGCTGGTTTAGGCGGTTTTTGCGATTGATGAGGCCTATCAGCTCGCTAGAGCCCAAATCTTGGCGACTCTGGCTTCTGTGCTTGTCGCTAGCAGTAGCTTCAGCACTAGCCCGTGCTAACTTCTCGCTAGCAACCACGTGAAACTCATCGCCAAATTCTGGCAGCGTCTTGAAACCCATTATAACTATCGGCGTAGATGGCTTAGCCTCGGCTAATTTCTCGCCACTGGTCGTTTCTATTACGCGAGCTTTGGCGTAAGCGCCGCCAGCCACGACAAAATCGTTGGCTCTTAGCGTACCCCCCTCAACTAGCAAATGAGCTACCGGGCCACGACCTTTTTCTAAGTGCGACTCAATCACCAAGCCTTCAGCCGGGCCGCTAGCACTAGCCTTTAGCTCTTCGACATCAGCTAGGAGCAATATCATATCGAGGAGCTCGGGTACGCCTTCTTTGGTCTTAGCCGAGACCGGCTGTACAACCGTATCACCTGTCTCTTATACACATCTCCGAGCCCACGAGACCGGAGCCTATCTCGTATG
>JARIHJ010000073.1 GCA_029288335.1 Candidatus Saccharimonadota bacterium | reverse complement strand
GTCGGCAGCGTCAGATGTGTATAAGAGACAGGTGTGATTTTGTACACACGGATTTTTGGCGGCCAAATTGCCAAGAACTCAGCTATAAAAATGATGGCGACAAATGCCAGCGGATTGGCACTTGAAGTCGGTCATTTGTCGCCCGAAATGACGGCGGACAAGGAATTAGCTAGCGGCGAGATCGGTTACATTGTGACAAATTTGAAGTCAACGCGCGAAGCCAAAGTTGGCGACACGATTACACTAGCGGCTAGTCCGGCTGCAGAGCCGTTGCCTGGTTACAAGCACGTTCAGCCGTTCGTCTACGCTGGTTTTTTTCCTGAATCTAACGAGCAATATCAGGAGCTAAAAGATGCCATTGAAAAATTATCGCTAAGCGATTCGGCCCTACAATTTACCCCCGAAAATTCGCCAGTACTCGGCTTTGGTGTCCGTATCGGCTTCCTCGGCTTACTCCATATGGACATTATCCGCGAGCGGTTAGAACGAGAGTACAACCTCGACTTGGTCGTCACAAACCCCAGCACCGATTACCAGGTGAGCTTACTAAACGGCGAAGAACTCGACATAAAATCGGCCAGCGACCTGCCCGACCCGGCGAAAATCAAAGAGATCCGCGAGCCGTGGATAAAAGGCGAGATAATTGTGCCGAAAGAGTACGTGGGACCGGTTATCCAACTGATTTCAACCAAGCGGGGTTTGCAAAAAAATTTGAGTTATGTCGAAGACCGCGCCGTGGTGGCGTTTGAAGCACCGCTTGCCAACCTGCTCACCGACTTTTACGACCAGCTCAAAAGCATTACTAGCGGCTACGGCAGCTTTAACTACGAGTTGGCCGATTACCGCGCCGAAGATTTAGTGCGTGTCGACTTTTACGTCGCCGGCGAAATGGTCGGTGCTTTGAGTGTGATGACGCACCGGTCCGAAGCCCAAAAGCTCGGCCGCGAAACAGTCGAAAAATTAAAGGAAGTCATCCCACGTCAGAATTTCAAAGTCGCTTTGCAGGCCGCCATTGGCGGCAAATTTATCGCCCGCGAAGATCTGTCGGCTTATCGCAAAGACGTGACCGTAGGATTGTACGGCGGCGACGTTTCCCGCAAGAAAAAAGTCCTAGCCAAACAGGCCAAAGGCAAAAAGAGACTAAAAAAATTCGGCAAAGTTGACATTCCAGCTGAAGCCTTCACAATAATGTTAAAGCGAGACTAGGCGTGAATACAGGATACGCAGAACGAGTAGCAGAAACTTTTTCCCATCATCCGCCGCAACCCTTCATATACAATTCGGAGTCTAAAACTTTTAATGTCGGTGCAGATGAAATTACACTTGAAGAATATGCAGACTTTATAGCACCACCGGCTGAACCTATATCATATGAGCAAGCTACGGACCTAGTCGCTAAAAGCACCCTACTGCTCAACGTTTTCGATAACCACTTTCAAATGCCCAGGATGACTGACTGGATAAAATCTCGGACGGAAAAAACGTGGAGAGATATTCAGGGAGACATTGCAGAAATAATGATCGATGCCTACGCCCAAGTGAGCGGGAGCGACAGAAAGTGGCTTCTGAAAGATACGTTTATGGGATTCGGCGTTACTTTATATCGTCCAGGTCATCCGGTTTTCAATGTTGTAGGTAACTGTGCGTGTTATGGAGTTTCGCCGCATGGCTATATATTTGATGAACACTATTGGAGTTCTGGTTTTGCCGAATACGAAACACATAATATTGATAACCAATTTCAATTGGTTGCGCTTCACGCTGGTGCCGGAGCACTTGCTGCAATGATTGAAGCTTAAAATCTTTGTAATGATTTTAGGTCGGCTATGATTTGCAGGGCGTGGGTTTTGGGGTCGACGCCGCGGTATTCTTTTACGATATGGCCGGCGGGGTTGATGATGAACGTGTCGCGGTTGGTACCAAGATATTCGCGGCCCATAAATTTTTTCGGCTGCCAGCTGCCGTAAGCCTCGATAGTTTTATGCTCCGGATCGGCTAGTAGCGTGAAGTTCAAATGATATTTTTCGGCAAATTTTTTGTGACTAGTGACGCTGTCTTTGCTAATGCCAACGACTTCAGCCAGCTTTCCCAAAGCTTCGCGGCCGTCACGGAATGCGCAAGCTTCCTTGGTACAGCCCGATGTATCGTCCTTCGGATAAAAATACAGTACTAGCCATTTGCCGGTGTAATCGTTCAGCGAATGAACCTTACCGTTCTGATCCTCTAGCGAAAAGCCTGGCGCCTGCTTCATACATTTAATTGTACATTCTTTGGCAGCACGGCCGCCTAAAAATTCTCGCCAAAGCCTTCACCGCTATGCTCAAGCAACTAATTATTGAGTGGAAATGGGTTACCGTTATCGCCTAGACCGACGGGATCTTTGACGCGCCCCGTCCAGTCGGCGGCTGCTAGTTCGGGTGCTGGTGGCTGTAAAGCTAGACTTTCAAAATCTTGCCTGGCAGCACTAATGATCTGGGGGTTTTGAAAATGATTTTCGTGTTCGGTCGTGAGTAACACCTGGCTATGTCCTTTAAAAGTGTAATTGTCTAATACTAAAAAGATCGTGTCTCTTTCAAACAATACTAGACCCCAGCGTTTTGCATTTTCGCCAATGCCGTCTACAACCGTTAGATCTCTCCCCTTGTTTGATATGAACAAATATCGGATGTTGCCGTTTGGGCCGCCTCGCAATTTTGATGTATCGACAAACCCTAGTTCTTTAACCATTATCCCGGGGGCATATTTTGCTATAAAGGCGTCCGGTAAATTAGTATCACGATATAAAAAGTGTAAATCCATTTGCATAGTTAATATTATACGTTAGCGGGCCAGGCGAGATTTTAACCTCAAGAAGAGGTTGGCAATTTCTTGGCGCCATTCGTAAACGCCATAGCCTAGCGCTGCGACGATGGCAGCGGCCGCGACGATCCAGCCGGTGTAACTAGTTGCCGAGTGCGGATCTTTGACGTCTTTGATTGATGAGCCAAGTATGGCGCCAGTCCCTTTGCGGCAGCGGTTGGTGTCGGGGTTACGCGTCCAGCCAGGCTGGCAGGGAGTGAGGCTTGACGCGCTAGAAATGGCTTTGCATCGGTTAGTTGCTGGATTGCGCTCTTGGTTTTCGGCACACGGCACCAGGCTCGTAACGGTGCTTGCGGTCAATTTGCAGCGATTAGTGTCTGGATTTCGATATTGATTGTCAGCACAGGGTTTCAAGCTGGAAACTATTGCGGACGTACTAGTAGCTGCTACTGTCGGCTGGGTCACAATATTCGGCCCGAAAGGTTGTGGCGTGATCGTCCACTGCCACCCAGCACCATCAAACGCCCAAGCAGAGCCAACTTTGCTAACGCTAGAAGCACTCGGATACTCAACAACTGGCTCGTAAATTTTGATACCAGCCGCGTCCTCCAGCCAAACAAAGTCACCGGAGTCAGTCAACGAAATCGAATTGCCATCATCGCGGTAGGCAATAGCCGAATAGCTCCCAGGCGTCAGCATACCGTTCAAGCTAAACGCGTTGGTGACGCTAGTGTTTTGCCCTTTGTAGCCGGCGCGCAGCCGATATTGCGACAAGTCAATCGGCGTGTTGGTCGAATTGTAAACCTTTATGTAATCAGCACAATCATTACTACTGTCGAGTGGCGAGCAATCGCGTGAATGGGGCAAAACCTCGACGATTACCAGTCCGCCAGTATCATCCGGTGTCAAGTACAAGCCGTCATTACAAAGTGTATTTATGCCGTTTTGAATAATGCCTTGGCAATCGATCGGGCCCTTTGGTGCTTTGTAATCGGTAGTAAAATTGCCACTGATTTCGCGTGTGGCTGACTTGTTGCTGCGTTGCTGGTGGATCCACGCGCTGCCGGTAGTACTAGTGGGTAGAGCGATAGTCTGTATAGCTTTGCCAGAAGCGTCGGCTAGAATTATTTGAGATAAGTGACTAGTTTGAATGTCACAATTTAAGCTAGCCTGGCTAGCGTCTGGTAGGGCAATGAAGTATTTCTGGGGCAGCAGCCAACCGGTACCAAGCTGCAAAATTTGATCGTTGCATACGCCCGAGCTGTCCACGCTAATTGCTTCAAGTGTCAGGCCGTCGACACTAATTGGCTCGCCAGTTTGGTTAAAAAGTTCAGCAAAGTCTAGCGAGGAACTACCGCCAAAAGCAGTGATAATGAGGCTAGGTTTAGCAATTTGTGGCGGCGGCACACTGGCGACACCAGTAGCGCTCACCGTCGTGGCCAATAATATCGGCATTAAGCTAAAACATACAGCTAAAGTTCTAGCAATCTTTTTCATATAACGTACCAGCCTACCGGCTAATCAATTAATTGTCAAATCAACAACGTGCTTGTGCTTAGACGAGGACGTTTTCCTCGCGGAAGTTGTACTTGATCTTTCGCCACAGCCAGTAGATAACCAGCGCAATTAAAGAGTAGCTAGCAACCATTAAGGGTAAGCCGAAGTTAGCCGAGTAGTCTGCGCCTGGCGAACCCGCTAGCCAAGTCGTAATTTTATATGTGTAAGTTAGTAAAATTTGCGCTGGCCAGCCAATAATATGTGCGGCAGTTAATGGTAAAAACATTCCGCCAATGCCGGCTACCACGGACAGCAGCATCGTGATTGGCATTAGCGGCAACACTAGTAAGTTGGCTGGTAGGCCGTAGATCGAATATTGCTGAAAAGCGAAGGCAAGCAGCGGAAAAGTCACGATTTGGACCGACAAGGTGTCGATAAAAATTTGCCGCAAAGCGCCGCTGGGGGTATCCCAAAAATATTTTTGCAACATCGGTCCGAGCAAAATCAGGCCGCCGTAGGCAATGAATGTCAGATACCAGCCGAGCTGGCCTTGCACGAAAGTAGGGTCAATCAGTGCTGTGATTGCAGCCGAAACTAGCAGCAGGACCAGCGGATGAATCTTTCGGCCATAGTACCAAGCGAGCATACTCAAAGTCGTGATGACAACGGTGCGCGACATCGGCGCGCTGAAGCCGGTGACAGTCAGAATACCGAATAGGACTGCGAAACCGCCAAGAGCTGCCATATATTTGGAAATTTTGGCAAACAGCCGGCGAACTAGCCTGACTAATATCGTCACGTTGTAGCCGCCGGCGATGACGAGATGGATTAGACCGACTAGCTTGAGCTGCTCCACCAGCTGGTCGGGTAGGTCATTGTGCTGGCCGTCCAAATAGCCGGCGCCGAGACTGGCTTCTGGCTGGCTGACAGCGCGCTTCAACCCACTTGTGAATTTATCGCGGATCTTACGTGGGATATCGTCGGTGGAATTGCGGCTAGCGCTTACGATTTTTGCGTGGCTGATGCTAGCTGCGAAATTGCCGAAACCGGGTTCTAGTTTGCCGTTAGCCGTAACTCGGTTGCCGCGTTTTAAGCTTAAGCTGGTGCTAGCGCCGACCCAGGCTTTGCCACTTTGAGATTTGTTGTTAATGCTGACATTATTTAGTTCCATACCGGTTTGGCCGCTTTTTTTAGAAACGTCGTCAGCGACAGTGCCGGTGAGCATAACGGTTTGACCGATGAATTCGTCGTAACTGGCGCTGGCCAGCTGGACGTTTGCGCCACGCCACAGCCCGAGAACTAGTCCGGCTAGAACTGCCAGGATTATCATCGCGACTTTTTGCTTGAAGACAACAACAGCTAATGTTGCTAACACAATTACTGGCCAGTAGCTGGCGCTGAAGTAGGTTGATTTGGCGGCGTAGCTAACGATAATTCCGGCTAACAATCCAGCGCTAGCAAATGACAATAGCCAGGATGAGTGCAGTGGGCGTGTTAGTTTCTTTAACCGTGACATAATTCCACCGATTATGCCACGGCATGCTAGCTAGCGAAATTGCTAGCGGTTAGTTCGAGATTGGCAGCAACTGATCGGGGCAGCTACCAAGGATTCGTGCCATCGCATCGTGCTCGGCCGAAGTCACCCACAGATGGTATTTGAGTTTGACAGCGATTTGGCGGGCAACATAGCGGCAGCGGTAGGCCTTGTTTGGCGGCAGCCAAGTGGCAGCGTCGCCATCGCCTTTTTGCATATTGGTTGGGCCGTCGACGGCTAACAGTTCTAGCGGATCGTTGTAGAGCTGTTCGCGGCTGGCGAGTGAAATTTGTTGGGCACCTTTCTGCCAGGCGTCGCCAATCGCAACGACGTGGTCAATTTGAATAGCATTACTAGTGCTGGGTCCGCGCTGAAAGTTAATTACTTTTCCAGTGTATGGGTCGTTCAAAGTGCCGGTTTCGACCTCGCACGTATTTGGCTTGTCGATGACTTGAGTCATATCGCGGGCGAGAATCAAGTCGCGCATATTGCAGTTACCTTCGCTTGCCCATTCGCCGCCGAATCGTTGGCGAGTGTAGCCGGTCATTGGCGCGCGGCCTTTGATGGCTAGTTGACCTAGCGCTTGAATTGCCGAATCTTTGGGTATGCTAGCTGCGAGCTGGCTCTGGCTGGTCGTTGAGTTGTTGTCCGGCACCGGCTTGGCCGACTTTAGCTGTGCATAAATCGCTAGTGCGACAATCATTAGGGCGATCGCCAACGCCACTACCATTCGTCGCTTTCGTTCCATAAAGTGTTATAATAACAGATGAGATGAGCGGACATTCAAAATGGTCGACGATTAAACGGCAAAAGGGCGCGAAAGACGCGGCACGTGGTGCGGCGTTTACCAAGCTTGGCAATATGATTGCTGTGGCGGCGCGCGGCGGCACGGATCCGGAGATGAATTTTGCGCTTCGGCTAGCGATCGATAAAGCCAAAGCTGCTAATATGCCGGCAGCGAATATTCAACGCTCGATCGATCGGGTAAAAGACAAGTCAGCCGCGCAATTGCAAGAAGTAATGTATGAGGGCTATGGGCCGGGCGGTGTCGCCATACTGGTCGAATGTGCGACAGATAATATCAACCGGACCTTGCCGGAAGTCCGCACAGCTTTTAGTAAGCACGGGGGCAACTTAGCAGAAAAAGGCTCAGTGGCATTTCAATTCCAGCAAAAAGGACAAATTCGCGTCAAGGCTACGGGTGACGAAATTACGCTAGCCGCTATCGATGCCGGCGCCGACGATGTCGTGGAGGAAGATGGCGAGTCGGTAATTTACACCGCGCCGACCGACCTTGCCAAAGTTCGCGACGCGCTGAAGGACGCCGGTCTACAAATCACCGAAGCCGAGCTAACCTACGAACCGACGAATATTATCGAAATCACCGATGCCGACACCGCCGGCAAAATTATGCGCCTAATGGACGCATTGGACGAAGTTGAAGACGTATCGAACACCCACGTCAACTTCGACATCCCCGAAAATTTGCTAGGTTGAACTATGAGCTTAATCGAAATAATTCTAAAGCTTCGCCCCATTCTAGAAGCCGATCAGAGAATTCACGCTCTTTGGCTAGAAGGATCGTATGCGACAGGCGAGTTTCGGCCGGATTCCGACATTGATGTTTGGCTTGACGTAGATAACGATTCCGAAAAGGAAGTCGCAAAAAGATTCGAGCAGGCTTTAAACGCAGTTGCGGATATTAGAAAAATCGAGGAATTAAAATTTTATTCGCAAGAGCCGAAGCTGGCTAAAGCAAAGTTTTATCTTCAGAGCTTTGATGACGACAACCGAATCGAACTGGACATTCAGCAGCACGGCCGCAATTTTTCTTTTAATCGTGAAGAGAATCCGATCGTGGTAATTTTCGATAAAGATCAAACGATAAAGTGGTCGGAATGAGGATTCTTGGCATCGATCCGGGGACGGGGATTTTGGGATTTGGCGTGATTGAGGCTAGCGGCGGCAAGGCCAAAATGGTCGATGCTGGCGTAATTCGCACGCCGGCACACACGCCGCTCGATGAGCGGCTGGTTGAGATTTATGACTCGCTAAAGCAAATTATCAAGGAAACCAGCCCGCAAGAAATGTCGATCGAGAAACTTTTTTTCGCGCAGAATATCACGACGGCGATTAGTGTCAGCCACGCCCGCGGCGTCGCTATGCTGGCCGGCAAGCAGGATGGATTGACAATTTATGAATACACGCCGCTGCAGATCAAGCAGGCGCTAACCGGCTACGGCCGCGCCGACAAAAAGCAAATCCAGGAAATGGTCCGCGCCATTTTAGGCCTCAAACAAATCCCCAAGCCCGATGACGCCGCCGACGCCCTGGCCGCCGCGCTAACTCATTCGCAATCTATGAGATAATATTTTTATGATTGCGACGCTAGAAGGGAAAGTTAGCGAAAAGCTAGGTGAGCTGGTAGTCATCCAGGTCAATGGAGTAGGCTATGGCTTGCAGGTGACGGTTGAAGACTTTGGTGCACTAGCTATAGGTGATCAAGCGAGGATTTATGTTTATGAGCACATTCGCGAGCAGGCGCACGATTTATTTGGATTTATCAAGCTAGAAACTAAGCAACTTTTTGAGCTGTTGCTGGGAGTTAATGGCGTCGGGCCGAAAATGGCGCTAGCGATTTTGTCGATCGCTAGCGGTGAACAAGTCAAGCAAGCGATCGCTAGCGGCGACACCAAATTTATAGCCCGCGCTAGCAGCGTCGGCAAGCGAGTGGCTGAGCGAATTGTCGTCGATCTAAAAGACAAAGTCGGGCTAGCCGCCAGTGAGCTCGGCGCCGAAATCTTCGCCAGCGATGCTAGCATCCTAGCCGACGAAGCTGCCCAGGCGCTAGTCGCGCTAGGCTATTCAGCACAAGAAATTGCGAGTGCTCTAGCCAAAGTAGATCCTGACCTATCAACCCAAGAGCGAATTAAACTAGCACTCAAAGGGAGTAGGTAAATGCGAATTGGCGTTGCCGGCAGCATGCAACATACTGAGAAAATGATGGAGCTTTGCGCCCGCCTGGAAGAAACCGGCCACAAAGCTTTTATGAGCAAATTTGGGCCACTTTTTGTTGGTAAGACGGATGAAGAAAAGGAAAAAATAAAGCTGGAACAAAAATTCAATCACGATGCTATCCGGGAGTTCTGGGATGACATGAAAGGCGCTGATGCACTGCTGGTCGCCAACTATGATAAACACGATATCAAAAATTACATTGGCGGTAACGCGTTTTTGGAAATGGGATTTGCCCACGTTTTGAGCCAAAAAATATTTCTACTGAATCCAATTCCAAAAATACCATACTATGAAACTGAAATCGTAGCTATGAGACCTATAGTAATTAACGGCGATTTAAGGAAAGTAAAGTGATTGAGCGGGTTGTTGGATCGGGGGCTAGCGAGGACGAGCAGAAGGATGAGGAGCTGCAGGTTACCTTAAGGCCGAAAGATTTTGAAAATTACATCGGGCAAGAAAGAATCAAGAAAAATTTATTGCTCGCGATTGCGGCGGCTAAAAAGCGCGGCGAGCCGCTCGACCACGTACTGCTCTATGGCCCGCCGGGACTAGGCAAGACTACGCTCGCCAATGTAATCGCGCACGAGATGGGTGCGCAAATCCGTGTAACTAGCGGGCCGGCTATTGAGCGGGCTGGCGATCTTGCGAGTTTACTGACAAACTTACAAGACGGCGACATTCTTTTCATCGACGAAATCCACCGGTTGCATCGTGTCGTCGAGGAAGTGCTGTACTCGGCGATGGAAGATTTCAAGCTCGATATTATGCTCGGCAAAGGGCCGAGCGCCAGAAGTTTGCGGCTGGACTTGCCGAAGTTCACGATTATCGGCGCGACGACTCGGACTGGCGCGCTGGCGGCACCGCTGCGCGACCGCTTTGGTATGGTTCACCGCCTAGAGTTTTATGACCAAAACGAGATTGAGAAGATAATTCGACGCGCCGCGAAGATACTAAATGTTCAAATGAGTGATATGGGTTCGGCTGCACTGCTTGCGCAGCGCTCACGGTTGACCCCTAGAATTGCCAATAGATTGCTAAAAAGGGTTCGCGATTATGCGGATGTAAACGGTGATGGAATCATTGATGTAAGGATAGCGACTGATGCGCTAGCTTTGCTGGAAATCGACGAGCTCGGACTAGACCCGGCCGACCGGCTAATCCTTGCGGCGATTATCGACAACTATGACGGTGGGCCGGTTGGCGTCGAAACCCTGGCGGCACTAACTAGCGAAGAGCGCCAGACGATCGAAGATTTTATCGAACCATATCTGCTACAAATTGGCTTGCTCGAACGCACGCCGCGTGGCCGCAAAGCTACACCAAAGAGTTACAAACACCTAGGCAAAAATAAGCCAAAAGGCCGGCAGGCCAAATTAATCTAGTCAGCGAACGGGTTATTGCGGGACTGATTGAATAGCGCCTGGACGTTGACCGAATTATCCTTGAGCTGTTCGATTTTTTGAATGGTCGCCGGGTCGATGCGCGGAATGGTCGCGGCTGGGCTGCTAGCCTGATTGCTGACCTGCAAAGGGTTTGGCTTGGCGTTATTGAAATTATTAATTTGCCAGAAGAGGTAGCCGTAGACTAGGGCGATGAAAACGACAAAAATAACGGCGCGGTAGCGAACAAACCTGGCCTTAAAAATGGCTAGTAGTTCGCGCGGATCCTTTTTGACTTTCGCTTTTTTCATCATTACTCCATTATGGCTTAATGTATTCGTTAATGCTCAGCGTAAATGACAGCTGGCTAGGGTTTTGCAAATCGGGCTGGAGGGCAACGTCGGTGACCTGGGCGGTGCGGCGGTTGTGCTCGAGCTGATTCAAGAAGTTAAGGAACTGGCTGTAATTGACAGATTGGGTTTCGTTGATGGTAATTGGCAGTTGATAGACGCCGGACAAGCCTTTAACGGGCGTCAGCTGCGACAAGTTCAGCTCGGCGTTAGTCGGTTTTTGGCCGGGGGCGCCGAGGTCGGATTTTGCAAAAGTAATACTAGACAGACTAATGCCGCTTTGTTCCGCAATATTGACAATTTCGCGTACGGTTTCGGCCTGGTTCTTGTCCTGTGGAACAATCGACTTTGCAATGTCGGCTAGCGGCTGATACTTTTTGATTTCGGCTTTAGCTTCGGCTAGTTGCGATTCTTCAGCCTCGAGTGATTGCTGCTGAAGTTGCAGAGAAACTAGCTTATTTGACTTTACCGATAGCTTGCCGACAGCGATTTTCGCTCCAATTATTAAGCTCAAGCACAGCAGTACGATTAGCCCTACGATCCCGTAGTAGACTCTTTTACTGTTCATTTTTGGGCCTCATTGATGAATAAAAACTGTTGGTTATTGCCGAACAGGGCGCGGATGGTAACGACGCAAGGATGGGCCGGGTCGATGCCCGGGCCACTTGAACCGGCCTTGCTACAGTCGACGCTGACGAGATCGGCTTTGCTGAATATCTGGTTACTGGGATCAGTCAGATTGGCCTGGAGTTGTGTGGCGGCCTGGTAGCCACTGGCATTAGCGACAAGGTCGATGGCGCCGTCGTCCTGATTAATATCTAAGCCGGTTAGATTGACGCCGGGTGGAATAACAGTGGTGATTTGCTCGAGGAGCTTGGAGAATAGAACTTCGCGGCCAAGCACGCTAACGGCCAATTTGATGCTTCCCGAAATATTAGTGACTTCAGTTTTGACACTAGCGACGTGTTGCTGCTCAAGCGTTTGCTGGCTCGAGGCAATTTGCTTCTCATAATTGTCGCTCGAGGAATTTAGGGTAATATTGCCGTACATAGCGATGGCTACCAGCCCGACTATGGCTAGCACCAGCGCAACTATCCATGGCACTAGCTTTTGGTTGGCTCTGGCGTAATGGTAACCATCACGCGTTTCTGTGGGTAATAAATTGATCACCTAGAAAACCTCGCTTGGTTTTACTAGTGACAAGCCTGCGGCAGTTGAAAACATCGGTTTGTCGACGCTAGCGGGTGGCTGCAGGTGATTAGCATTGAAATATTGCCAGGGGTCACAGGAGCGTACTGGCATACGCAGATTGCTGGTTAAATAGTCGCCAAGACCTGGCATATTGGCGCCACCGCCTAGAATTACAATCTGGCCGATGGGCTGATGATCTTTGAAGCGCTCATCGTAATAGCGTGACATCCGGCGGATCTCTTTAATAATTGGTGCTAGTGTCGGCTCTAGCGCGGCGGTAATTTCGCGCTGTTTTTTACTGACGCTAAGGCCGTATTT